>JALZJC010000060.1 GCA_030859945.1 Actinomycetota bacterium
TGGGCCCGCTTGGCCTTGGTCAGCTCCGTCCTCCTCACGATCCTCCAGCCGATCCTCGGTCCGCCGCCGGCCGGGGCGCTCAGCCAGCCGGCCGCACCAGCCACTCCGCTGTGCGGCGTGGCCAACCTCGCCTCGGTCACGGTGCCCGCCCAGCCCACTCCCAGCAATCCGGTGCACGTGGTCGCCAGCGGGCTCCCGGCCAACGCCGTGGTTGCCGCCAACTCCCGCCTGTACGTGCTCGATTTCGCCGGGCGGACCGTTCGCATGTTCGGCTTGGATGGCGGCTCCCTGGGGGCGTTCACCGTGCCCTGGCGCCTGAGCGCGCCGGCGCTGGCCGTCGACTCCGGTGGCTACGTCTACCTGGCTCGCTACCCCTTCACGCTGGTCAAGCTGGCCTCGAACGGCACCGAGGTGTGGAGCCGGAACGCGGCCGGCGAGATCATGTCCGTCTACGGGATGGGGTCGGGGGCCGGCACCCGCATCGGCGTGGTGCAACAGGGCAGGACGGAATCGACCCTCTTCGACGCCGTGGGGAACCAGGTGGGTGCCTCGGGCATCGCTGACACCGCCTTCTCTCCGACCGCCGACGGAGGAGTGGTGGCCACCGACACCCGTTACGTGCGCCGCTATGGACCGGCCGGCGACCAGCGCGTCGTGTTCGGTGACTCGCGAAAGGAGAACGACCCCCAGCCGACCGGAGGGCCTTTCCATTTCTACCAGCAGGGCGGTGCCGCCCTTGCTCCCGATGGCACCTATTACGTGGCCGACGCGTTGCGGGGCATCCACTCCGTCAGCGCCGAGGGCCTCTACCGCGGCGCGGTGGGCGACGACACGCTGGGCGGTCTCACCGAGCGATCATGGTTGGCCCCGATCGGGGACCGGCTGTACTTCGCCACGGGAGGTCGCTTCCACCCGAACCAGAAGGTGGCCTGGGTGAGCTTCTCCGACCTGGCCGCCCTGGTGGCCACCCCCAAGGCTCCCCACCACGTTCTCGGGTTGGGGGCGGGACTGGCCACAGACGTCACCGGTCAGTACTTCCCGCCCGGCCGCACCCCGACCGTCACTGCGCGCTTCGACGGATGGTGGGCCAGCCTCGCCCCCCGGCTGCGGCTGGCCTACACGGTGCGTGAGCGCAAGCAGGTGGTGGCCAACGAGACGGTGGCGCCCACCGAGGTGCAGCTGCCCACGACCCCCCAGGGCCTGGCTGCCATCCCTCTCACCCTTCCGGCGCCCCGCCCGGGCGCATACGAGATCGACGCTCGTCTGATCGATACGAGCGGGGGTGTGGTGGGAGCAACCTGCTTCCACTACACGGTGGGCGCCCCGGGTCACCGTCTCGACTTCACCGCTCTGCCTCCCGGTACCGACCATGGAGGGCCCGCCCCGCCCCGGGGGGTGGCCCTGGCCGACCAGCTGGGAACCGGCGGCCTGCGGGCCAAGGCCGACTGGGCCAAGCTGCTGCCCCAAGGCGCCGGCGGACCGATGGACTTCTCGGCCTACGACGCCTCCTACGCCGCCGCGGCTCAGGAGGCGCGCGCCCGGGGCGTGGCCTTCTGGGTCCAGGTGGGCGAGGGGCAGCCAATCGAGAGGCAGCTGGTTCGTGAAGGCAGCTGGGAGCGGCGGCTGAGCGAGCTGGTCGCCCACTTCCGGGGCGTGGTCCCGGCGTGGGAAGCATGGAACGAGCCCAACAACAGCTTCGGTCCTCCGGATGCCTACGTGTCCCAGGTGCTGGCACCCCTTGCCCGGGCGGTCCGCGGCGCCGACCCCGCGGCCAAGGTCATCGGCGGCAGCACCATCGAGGTGGCCGTGGACTACTGGCAGGGGATCGTGGCCGCCGGGGGCCTGTCGTCGATGGACGTCGCCGCCGTCCACCTCTTCACCGGGCACGCCCGCTCCTTCGAGGAGCACGGCAACATCGCCGCCATCCGGGCATTGAGAGACCTGTTGGCCAGGTCCGGGGCGGGGTCGATGCCCATCTGGAACACGGAGTCGGCCTGGTGGTCGAACGGACCGGCAAGTTTTTTCTCTCAGGCCGACAGATCGGCCCGAGGCTTCTTGTGGATGAGGGGCCTGGGGATCGAGCGGTGGAACTACCACATGATCGAGGGCGCCTACGGCGACTATGCCCTCACCTACTCGCTGATCCAGGCCGCCGGCCAGGTCGATCACGTCAAACCGGCCGCCCTGGCCACCATGACCGCGGCGGGCCAGACCGCAGGCCGGCCCTTCACCGGCTTGGCGGACACAGGCATCCCCCATGCCTACGCCGCGGGCTTCGGGCCCCGGGCGGCGGGCGGGGACACCCTTGTTGCGGCGTGGACCGACGACATGCGAGTGGCGACCACCCTGGTGGCCGGGGGTGCCAGCTCGCCGGTGAGCGTGACCGTCACCGATCTGCTGGGCGATGCCACCACGATGACCCTCAGCCCGGGCCAGCCGGTCCCCCTCGCCCTGTCGGGCGCCCCCGTCTACCTCACGGCGCCGCCAGGGACCACACTGAGGCTGGGTGCTGCCGGCGCCTTCGGTGCCAACGTCGCCGCGGCCGGCGCCGGAGCGTCCGCCAGCGCGTCGTCGGCCGTCCCGGCCAACCCGGCCGTGGGCGCCATCGACGGGGTGAGCGACGCCCTCGAGCGGGGCGACCTCCCGGGACTACCGGCGTGGGCCTCAGCCCCTGGTGACCCGTCCCCCACGCTCACCGTGCGGCTGAGCGGGCCCAGGCAACTCGACCGGATCCTCGTGACCACGCACTCCCTCTACAGCATCATCCCAGGATTGCGGAACTACGACGTCGAGTTGCAAACCCGGGAGGGCACGTGGGTGAACGTGGCCCAGGTACGCGACCAGTTCCACGCTCGTCGCCAGCTCGTCACCTTCCCCGCCCGGGAGGCGGTGGCCATCCGGCTGATCGTCGGCGCCATTGACTACGGGGGCCTGGCCGGCGGCCTCAAACCCTGGTTCTGGCCCACGGACGCAAGCTCACTGGTAGATGCGGCCCTGCCCTGGTACGGGCCGGCGGTGGTGGAGGAGCTCGAGGCCTACGAGGCCACAGGCGCACCCCCGGCGCCCCAGCCCGTTGCGCCAGCCCCATCCCCGCCTCCGCCTCCGCCGCCTCCGCCGCCTCCGTCTCCTCTCCAGCCGGGTGGGACTGGTCCTGACTACGACGGCGACGGCAAGGCCGACTTCGCCGTGTTGCGACCCTCGAGCGGTGAGTGGTTGGTGGTACAGAGCTCCACCAACACGGTCCTGACACGCCAGTGGGGGCTCCCCGGCGACGTTCCGGTGCCTGCCGACTACGACGGAGACCGGAGGCTCGACTTCGCGGTGTGGCGACCCTCGAGCGGTGAGTGGTGGGTGGTACAGAGCTCCACCAACACGACCGTGACACGCCAGTGGGGGCTCACAGGCGACGTTCCCGTGCCTGCCGACTACGACGGCGACGGCAAGGCCGACTTCGCCGTGTGGCGCCCCTCCAGCGGCACCTGGTGGGTGGTCCAGAGCTCCACCAACACCACCCCAACGCGCCAGTGGGGGGAGCCCAATGACGTGCCGGTGCCCGCCGACTACGATGGCGACGGAAGGGACGACTTCGCCGTGTGGCGACCCTCGACCGGACATTGGTGGTTGATCCACAGCTCCGGCAACCAGGTCTCGGTCAAGCACTGGGGAGACCCCGGCGACGTGGCCGTCCCGGCCGACTACAACAGCGACGGCAGGGACGACTTCGCCGTGTGGCGACCCTCGAGCGGCACTTGGTGGGTGGTCGACTCGAGGACCGGCGAGGCCGTCAGCCGTCAGTGGGGACTCAACGGTGACGTCCCCGTCCCCAGGACCCTTCCCGGCCGTCGTGCCGTCTGAGGTCCCCCTGGCTGCCAGGTAGGCTGGTGTGGCACCGCGGACCGTGGCGGTCCGGGGGCGCGACGTGGCTGGGAGAGGGCGTGAACGAACAGGGTCGTGGGCAACCGGGGGGAAGGGGAGACGTCCACACTGACGTCTCCCCACCCTCGGTCGTCGGCCGGGTGCGCCCTGCGGCTCGCCATGTCGGCGCAGGCGTCGCCCGTCGTCGCCGAGCTCGCTGATGGGCATCCGCGAGTACCTAGCCCTGATCCGGCGCCAGTGGTGGGTGGTGCTCGTGGCCGTGGTCGTGGTGGTTACGTCCACCCTGGTCGCCTACGCCGTGCGCACGCCGACCTATCAGGGCACGGCCACCGTCGTGCTGCTGCCGGACGAGCCCGCCGAGCGGTTCTTCAACCCAGCGGTGCCGACCCAGGTGGGCGAAAAGGAGGTCGAGGCCCAGGGGGCCTTCGCCGCCAGTTTCCCGGTGGCTGCCGCCGCGGCCAGGAGCCTGGGGAACGTCGACCCGGCCTGGCTCCTCGAGCGCACCTCTGTGGACGCCGACTCGGAGACGGCCCTGATCCGCATCGGGGTCCGCCATAGCGAACCGGCCAGGGCCCGGGACATGGCCAGTGCCGTCGCCGAGGCCTTCGTGGAGAACCGTCGCCAGGCAGCGGGGGCGAACCTAAAGAGGGTGACCGACGAGCTCGGAAGGCAGCTGGTGGAGCTCCAGACGGAGGTGGCCGCCCTCGACGCCCGGATCGGGGACAGGGGCCGCCTTCCCCCCGGGCAGGCCGACCCGGCCACTGTGGGTCCGCCAGGCTCACCCACGTCCGAGCGCTACGCCGCCACCATCCGCTACCAGCAGGTCTTCGACCGCCAGCAGCTCCTGCTCATCGAGCAGGAGCTGCGGAGCGGCGGGGCGGAGCTGGTCTCCGGGGCCGCTCTCCCGCCGCGACCGGTGGGGCCGGGCGCGCTCCACAGCGCGGTGATCGCGGCTTTCGTGGGATTGCTGCTGGGACTCGGGTTGGCGTTGTTGCGAGACCATCTCGACGACCGGATACGGGAACGGGACGAAGCCGAGGCGGAGAGCGGCCTGAACGTGCTGGCCGAGCTGCCCAAGGTCGAACAGGACGGGGGAGTGGCCGCCGCCACGTGGCCGCACGGCGCGCTGGCGGAGGCCGTCCGGGGCCTGCGCACCAGCCTGGAGCACCTCGACGCGGGCCCCGTGCGCCGGCTGGTCGTGACCAGCCCGGGCCGCAGGGACGGCAAGAGCTTCGTCGCCGCCAACCTGGGGGTGGTCTTCGCCCAAGCCGGCTACCGCACCGTCCTGGTCTCCTCCGACCTCCGCCGGCCCACGCTCGAGGCCATCCTGGGGACGCCGAACGGCTCGACGGGCCTGAGCACCCTCGTGGGCGTCGACGCCCTACGGCCCGCCGGCCCGGCAACCACACCCTCTTCTCCACAGGCCGACGGAGCCGCAGGGAGCATCGGCCATGTCCAGCCCCCCGACTTAGAGCCCAAGGGTCCGGTCGCCACGTCGCTGATCAGCACCACGATCACCAACCTGTGCCTCCTCCCCTGTGGCCCTCTGCCTCCCAATCCGGCCGAGCTGCTCAACTCCACCAGCATGGCCGACACTCTGAATGAGCTCGACCGCCTGGCCGACGTCGTCATTCTCGACACTCCGCCGGTCCTGGCCGTCACCGATGCCTGCGTCCTGGCCACCGACGCCGGCGGCGTGGTGCTCGTGGCCAGCCCGGGACGGACCACCCGCGCCCACCTGCAGCGAGCCCGCACCACCTTGGCTGCGGCCGACACCCGGCTGCTGGGGATCGTGCTCAACAGGGTGCGGAGGAGGCGATCGGAGAACGACGCCTACTACGTCGCCCCCACCGGTCTCGGGAACGGCACCGAGGACATCGGGCTGCAGGCGAACGGCGGTCGGAGACGACGCCTGCTGCCCTCCCGCTTGGAGCGGGTCTCGGAGTCGTGACGGTGGCAGTCGGGCTGTCGACCGCCGCCGTCTGAGCCGGGGCATGCCGCTCCTCGCGCCCCGCCGAACCGGTGGTAGGTCCTGGCGCCATGCAGGGCGGGGACTGGTGTGGGCGTGGGGCGCGCTGGCACTCGGCGCCGGGCTGGTGGCGGCGGGGGTCTTGGCCCTCGACCGCCCGGCGCTGGCGGTGGGCGTCGCTGTGCTCGTGCTGGTGGCGGTCCTGGCGTCCACGGATCCGCTCTCGGTGGCCGTTCTGGCCGTCCTCGGCGTCTGGATCACGCGACGGGGGGGCGCCGGCGGCCTCGACATAAGTGGAAGCGATGCACTGCTGGCGGTTGCCACCTTTGCCTCCGTTCCCTTCGTGCCCTGGAGCAGGCCGTCCCTCAGGCGGGTTCTCGCCGCGGTGGTGGTGTTCGAGGCCGTCCTGTTCGTCACGGTGCTGGCTCACCCGAGCGCGGCAGGGCTCTTCGAGTGGGGGCACCGGCTCTTCCTCACCGGCGGCGCCGTCGTCGTCGGTGCCGCCCTCGCCCACCATGGTCGAACCCGACCCGTCCTCAGTGCCTTCCTGGCCGTGACCGCTCTGGTCGGAGCCGCGGTCGCAGCCGCCTCGGTGACCGTTGGTGGCGGCTCGGCCGAGATCCTGGGCTTCCACAAGAACTTCATCGGGAGCATGATGCTGGCCGGCCTGGCGGTGAGCCATCTGGCCCCCTCCTCTACCGGCTTCTCCCGGTTCCAGCTCGCCGTGGCCAAGGGGCTCTGCGCCGCCGGCCTCCTGGGCTCCCAGTCCCGCGGCGCCATCATCGCCCTCCTGGCGGCCCTGGTGGTGGCGGTGGTGCGGTCCGGCCACATCCGCCGCCGTTCGGCGCCGCTCTTCGTCATCCTGGTGCCGCTGGCCCTGTTCGCCTTCTTCTCGCTTCGCTCCCAGGTGGAGCAACGGGAGGAGGGAGAGACGAGCAGCATCACCGAGCGCGACCGGCTCCGGGACCAGGGCCTGGAGGCCTGGAGGGAATCACCCGTCTTCGGCCAGGGGATGCGCTTCTTCGAGAGAGGCGAGCTGGAGCTCCGCTCCGACCCTCACAACGTCGTCGTGGGCAGCCTCAGCGAGACCGGGGTGGTGGGGCTGGCCGCCCTGGTGGGCCTGCTGGCAGCCACCGTACGGGTGACCTGGCGCCTGCCCAACGAAGTGGCCCTGGCTGCGCTCACCATCGTGGTGGCGCGCTTCGTCCACGGGTTGTTCGACATCTACTGGGTCGCGGCCACGCAGACGCTGCCTTGGCTGATCGTGGGCATGGCGCTGGGTCACCCGGGCGATGACCAGGGGGCTGGCGCGCCAGGCGCCAGCGCTCACCCGGCAACCGAGCCCAGGACCCTCTCAGCGTCATCGAGGATCACGTCCCAGGCATAGCTGCGGACGCTGGCCGCCGCCGACCGACTCCAGCGTTCCCGCCTATGGCCATCGAGCCCCTGAACAAGCAATGAGGAAAGCTCGGCGGCATCCATTGGGTCGTTCTGCACCAGGCCGTTGACATCGGGCTCGATGAGATCGCCCGCGCCCGGCACGGCGGTGGTGATCACGGGAAGGCCGCTGGCCAGGGCCTCGACGATGGCCAGACAGAAGGCCTCGTACTGGGTGGGAAGGACGAAGAGGTCTGCGGCCGCGTGGTACCAGCCGATGTCCGAGGCGGCGCCGACGTAGTGGAGCCGGTCGCCGAGGCCCGAGCGAGCGATCTGGCTGGTGAACGCGGTGGGCGGGGTGCGTCCGAGGAGAAGGACGTGGACGGTGGGGTCGCGCAGGCGGGCCACGGCCTCCAGGAGCACGCCGAAGCCCTTCCGGCGCAGCTCGTTGGCCACGACGAGGAGGACGACCTGACCATCTTGGACGCCGAGCCGGCTTCGGACCTCGGACCGGAGCCGGCCACGGCGCTCAGGCGAGAACTCCTGGGGCGAGAACCCGTTGGGAACGACCGTCATGTCCGGCAGCGGGACCCCGTAGAGCCGATGGAGGTCGCTGCTGACCACCGGCGACACGGTGATGACGTGGCGGTAGCGGGATGGTGCGAAGTACTTCCTCTCCATTCCAAGGAGCACCAGATGGCGTGGCAGGAGGTACCGGGCCACACCCTCCAGCCGGGCCCTGGTCTCGGACGAGGACCTGCTGCGCTCCAGCCAGGCCCGGTGGACGCTGTTGACCCACAAGACGTCAGCCGAGAAGCACGTCGACCCGTAGCTCACCACCAGGTCGTACGCCCTCGACTCGAGCACCTCGGAGGCACGCCAGGCGAAGAACGGGGGTTCCAGGAAGGGCGGAAGGCGTGGGACCTGGACCCGGTGCAGCTCGCCCGTGCCCGGCCCGCACCCCTCGCACTCGCAGGCGACCACCGTCACGTGGTGGCGCTGGGCGAGATGGCGCCGGCACTCCCACACCAGCCGCTCCACACCGCCCCGCCGGTTACATCCGGGAAAGACGAGGGCCAGCCTCACGAGGCACGAGGCTGGTTCGATGTGGCGATGGCAAGGGCCACGAGCGCGGGTGGCAGCCTCAGCCCGCGAGCCCCGGCCCGTAATGCGACAGCAGGCTGTGTGAGTCGGCCACCTCCGGTCGGAGGTAGCAGGCGTCCATCCACAGAATGCGCTGGGCGGGGGAGAGGAAGGGCTGGGACAGCGCCGACAGCTGGAATCCCGCTTCGCTGAGGTGCTCGTGCAGCCAGGCGAAGGTGGCGTCTCCTTCGTAGTGGGGGAACATGGTGACCTCGATGAGCACGGCCGTGGTGCGGGTCAGGGTGTCCTGGGCGCCGAGAAGCAGGTCTCTCTCACCCCCCTGGACGTCGACCTTCAAGAGGTGGACATCCCTGCCGGCCAAGAGGGAGTCGAGGTCGATCACGTCGACCTGGATCTCTTCTGCCACCTCCCATCCCCACCCGTACAGGTCGTTGGTCTCCGGCTTGGGCTTCAGGAGGGAGGCGTTGTGGTCGGCCTGGGTGACGTGGAAGGTCGCCGATCCAGGCTTCCTCCCGATGGCCCGCCCTTCGATGGTCACGTTGGGACTGCCGGCCAGGCGCAGGGCCAGCTGCCGGCGTGCGTGCGGGATGGGCTCGATGGCCAGGATCTGGGCGTCCGGTGCCATCTCGAGCACCGCCGCCGACCACGCCCCGACGTTGGCGCCCGCGTCCACGATGAGACCCCTTTCCAGATCGAAGGACACCGGCAGCAGGTCAAGGCGTGCCGAGCGGCTGAGTCGGAGGGTCTTCAGGGGCCGAGGCCAACGCTGGTATCTACGGGCCTGCACCCATGAGCGTCGCATGGCCAGGACGGCCGGGGGCAGCACCGACCGAACCACGTATTCCACCTTGCGGTCCAAGAGCCTGGTTGCTCCTCCAGACGTCGCCGTTGCCTGTTCCCAACTGGAAACGGCTCATGAGGGACGGGCCTCGAAGCGTAGTGTTTCGGGCGGCAGCAACGCGGAGGTGACGCTCGGAAAAAAACCTCCCCGAACCGAAGAAAAACCTATGCGGTGCACATATTCGTGGATTACAGTCATCCCGGGACGCGGAGGGCGTGCCCGGAGGGGGAGTGGTGCAATGGAATCCACGGAAGGCCCGGAGACCACCGTGTCCGGGTTCAGCCGCCGCCAGGCGCTGAAGAAGGGGGCGATCGCCGGGGGTGCCGTCATCTGGGCGACTCCGGTGGTGCAGAACATCGGGCTGGGTCGGGCCTTCGCCCAGCAGGCCAGTCCCGGTCCGGTCAGAGGCGTCTCATACATCCAGTTCCGCTTCCAATGTGGCAACGACACCTTCTTCGCCAAGGTGGACAGCCTGGGCAGCGCCAACAAGTGTGACGCAAGCGGGGGGGGCAATTCCTGTCTCAACCCGGCTGCCGGCGATGAGAGCGGCTGCGGGCGGTTCACGCTCGACGTCCAGAGGTCGGGAAACGAGGTCTCTTCGGTGACCATCACGCTGGACAGCGGTTGCGCCTTCATCGAGGGCTACTCGAGGTGCGGCCCAGACTGTGAGGCCGCCGTGGCCGCGCCCGGGGGCGGCGGCGCCACCTTCAGCGGCTGCCCACAGTAAGCCCGGCCGGAAGTTCCGAGTCAGGGTGAACAACTCACGTCGTTATGGGGTCAGGCGCGTCGG
>JALZJC010000062.1 GCA_030859945.1 Actinomycetota bacterium
CGCTTCCCGGCCAGTGGCTGGGCCCGCGATCGATGCTCCGCAAGCTGATGCCGTGGAAGATGCGATGGTTGAGGCCGATCTTCGGGACCTCCATGGTGCCGATCTCGACCAATGGCTCGGCGGCGTACGGATCTGCTGGTACGTCCACCGGTCGGGTGGGCAACGGCTGGGGGGCGTCGTTCAACCTTTGGAGCGTGGTGGTGGTAGCGGTGGCGATGGGCTGGCGCAAGCCTGGGTCGTCCGGGGCGCCGCCGCCGACGTCTCGGGAAAACGCGCCCGTGCCCACGACGAGCAGCCCCGCCAGCAAGATGACATAAGCGCTGCCCCGGGCCCGCACGTCATCAGTGTGACTCACTGTGGTGGGAACCCGTGACCGGTCCGGTAACCGCCGGCCAGGGCCCCGGCGACAACATCTCCGTGCCTGAGGCCCGCCGGCGGCGGGAGGTGGCGCTGGCCGGCCACGGCGCCGGGGAGGCCCGAGCGCGCAGCTTCCTCGACGACCCCTCGCCGCGGGTCCGCGCCACGGCCCTGGGAGCGCTCTGTCGCCTGGGTCAAGCCCGCGTCAGCGAGGTCAAGGCCATGCTCGGCGACGCCGAGCCACTCGTCCGCCGGCGGGCCTGTGAGGTGGCTGCGAGTCTCCCTGACGTGGATCTCGTTCCCCACCTGGACGACGCCGATCCATCTGTGGTGGAGGCCGCGGCCTGGGCACTCGGTGAGCGCCGAGCATCTTCTCGTCACAGCGTGGAGGCGTTGGCGGGCGTGGCAACTCAACACACCGACGCCCTGTGCCGGGAGGCGGCGGTGGCGGCTCTGGGCTCCATCGGCCACGAGTCTGGACTGGCGGCCATTCTGGCTGCCACCGAGGACAAGCCGGCGGTGCGCAGGAGGGCGGTGATCGCCCTGGCTCCCTTCGAGGGCGCCGAGGTCGACGCCGCCCTGGATCGTGCGCTCGCCGACCGGGACTGGCAGGTCCGCCAAGCGGGCGAGGACCTGTTGAACGCGGCGGTGGCCGAGGATCGCCGGACGAACTAGGAAGTCCTGGTGGTGGACCGGGCGGCGGGCGCATCTGCTGGGGAATGGGCCAAGCGGGACGCCGCCGTGGTGTGGCACGGCTTCACCCAGATGGGCTCCTACCTCGAGGACGCTCCCGTGGTCGTGGAGCGGGCCGAGGGCCATGAGCTCATCGACGTCGACGGGAACCGCTACCTCGACGCCATCTCGTCCCTATGGGTCAACACCCTCGGCCACCGCGTTCCAGAGCTGGACGAGGCCCTACGCCAGCAGCTCGACCTCGTTGCCCACTCCACCATGCTGGGCAACGGCAACCGGGTCGTCGTAGAGTTGGCCGAGGCCCTGGCCGCGGTGGTGCCGGTGGAGCGGCCTCACATCCTCTTCGCCTCCGACGGGGCCGCTGCCGTGGAGCAGGCCCTCAAGATCGCCTTCCAGTTCTGGGCCAACCGCGGAGTCGCCGGGCGGACCTGCTACCTGGCCTTCGGCGGTGCCTACCACGGCGACACGGTGGGCGCACTCTCGGTGGGCTCCGGAGGTTTCGGCACCGACCAGTTCGACCCCCTACGCTTCCCCGTCCTCCGGGCCCCGGCGTACGACCACCCCCGTTGCCTGGAGGTGGCGGCGAACATGGTGGCCGACCACGCCCACGAGCTGGCCGCGGTGGTGGTCGAACCGCTGGTCCAGGGGGCAGCAGGCATGCGCACGGCCGACACCGAGGACTTTCTCGCGCTGGCCCGGACCTGCCGACGCCACGACGTCCTGCTCATCTGCGACGAGGTCGCCACTGGCTTCGGACGGACAGGCACCCTCTTCGCGTCCGAGCAATGCCGGTTGCGCCCCGACCTGCTGTGTCTCGGCAAGGGGATCAGCGGGGGCTATCTGCCGCTCTCGGCCACCGTTGCCGCGGGTCACGTCTTCGACGCCTTCCTCGGGCCCGACCCGTCGCCCCTAACCTTCCACCACGGCCACTCCTACGGCGGCAACGCCCTGGCCGCGGCGGTGGCGTTGCGCCACCTGCGGTTGCTCGAGGAGCGAAACGTGTTGGCCAACGTCCGCGCTCGTTCGGCCCAGCTGGCGAGCCTGCTGGCGACCGGCGTGGCACCGCTGCCCGCCGTAGCCGACATACGGGTGAAGGGGCTCATGGCTGGCATCGACCTGACCTCTCCCGGGCCGGCCATGCGATGGGGCCGGCGGGTGTGCGCCGCCGCGGTGAGGCGGGGCGTGCTCCTCCGACCTCTCGGGGACGTGGTGGTGATCATGCCCCCGCTCACGGTGACCGCCGGAGAGATCGAGCGCATCGTCGAGGTGCTGGGCGAAGCTGTGGTCGAGGTCGCGGGCCCATGACCGCAGTGGCCGACGGCCAGTTCATCAACGGCGAGCTGGCCGGCGGCGAGTTGGCCGGAACCGGGGATGGAGCAGCGAGCTGGCCCACGTGGGCCGAGCGCGAGCGTGCCCACATCCTGGCCCGCGGTCGCTGGCGCAGCGTGCGCGACTTCGACGGGGCCGGCCCCACCGGATGGCTACGAGAGGGGGATGGGCGGCGGTTCGTGGTGTCCTTCGCCTCCAACGACTACCTCGGGCTGGGCCAGCATCCGGCGGTGGTGGCGGCAGCCCACGCCGCCCTCGACCGCTGGGGAGCGGGCTCGGGTTCTGCCCGTCTCGTGACCGGTTCGAGGCCCGTGCACTCCGAGCTCGAAGCCGAGCTGGCCGAATGGAAGGGCACGGAGCGGGCGGTCCTGTTCCCGACCGGCTACGCCGCCAACGTCGGCGTCCTGTCGGCCCTCGGCACCACGGGTGTGCGCATCCTCTCCGACGAGCGAAATCACGCCTCCATCGTGGACGGCTGCCGCCAGGCCCGCGCTGACGTCACCGTCTATCCCCACGGAGACGTCGAAGCGGTGGAGCACGCCCTGCGACAGCCCGGCCGTGCCATCGTCGTGACCGACACCGTGTTCTCCATGGACGGAGACCTGGCCCCTGTCGCCGAGCTGGCGCACGTCTGCGGCCACCATGGCGCCCTCCTCGTGCTCGACGAGGCCCACGCGGTGCTGAGCCCCGAACCTGTGCTGGAGGGCTGCCACGTGCTCCGGGTGGGGACGCTCTCCAAGACCCTCGGCGCCCTAGGTGGCTTCGTGGCCGGCCCTGCCGCCCTGGCGGAGCTCGTCGTCAACCGGGCCCGCTCGTTCATCTACACCACAGCCTCCTCGCCGGCCGACATGGCGGCCGCCCTGGCCGCCCTGAGGGTGGCCCGGGGCGCCGAGGGCAGGTCCCTCCGGGCTCGCCTGCGAGCCCACGTGGAGCGGGTGACCCCCGGCCATCCCACGCCCATCGTCTCCCTGGTGCTGGGCGGAGAAGAGCCGGCAGTGGCCGCCTCCCGCCAGCTGCTCGACCAGGGGCTGCTGGTCCCGGCCATCCGCCCTCCCACGGTGCCGGCTGAGACCTCGCGGTTGCGGATCACGCTCTCGGCTGCGCACACCACCGAGCAGGTCGAGCACCTGTCGGCTGCCCTCTCCGGTCTCGGATCCGGTATCCGAGCCCGCCTCGGAGCCGGTCTCGAGGAAGGCCCGAGCGTCCAAGGAGGCGACCCTGCCCAGGCCTGAGCAGCTGGTGCTCGTGACCGGGACGGGGACGGCCACGGGCAAGACGTGGGTGGGGGCGCAGATCCTGGCCGCGCTCAAGGCCGATGGCCACCCCGTTGCCGCTCGAAAGCCGGCGCAGTCCTACGACCCCGGCGTGGAGGTGACCGACGCAGATGTCCTGGCCCTGGCGACGGGTGAGCAGCCCACCGACGTGTGCCCCAGCCATCGCTGGTACGAGGTGCCCATGGCCCCGCCCATGGCCGCCGAGCTCCTCGGTCGCCCCGCCTTCAGCCTCGACGACCTGATCGATGAGCTGCGGTGGCCCGGCGGCGTCCGCTACGGGCTGGTCGAGGGAGTGGGGGGGCCCCGCTCCCCCCTCGCGTCCACCGGTGACACCGTCGCCCTGGCCGAGGCCGTGAGGCCGGACACGGTGGTGCTCGTGGCCCGGACCGAGCTCGGGACCATCAACGCCGTGATACTGGCGGCCGCTGCGCTCGACGGCTCCACGGCCCCCCACCCGCCGCCGGTGGTGTTCCTCAACCGCTACCGGGAGGACAATCCTCTGCATGCCGGGAACGCCGCGTGGCTGCGGGACCGAACCGGGCTCGACGTGGTGACCGGCGTCGAGGCGTTGGTCAACCGGCTCTCGTCGTGACGCTACCGTGATGGGCACAGCGAGCTACAAAGCCCCTGGGCGTGACCTGCACCGCCATGCGCCGCCCACACCGCTCGCAGTAGCGGGGCGGATCGAGCGCAGGGGCGCACCCGCCACAGTCCTGGCCCACCCGGCCGCACCCTGAGCAGTGCCGGCGGCTCACGAGTCCCTCGGCTCGCTCACAACACCTTCGACAACGCGGCCACGGGCATGCGCAGGTCGGCCAGCATCTGCAGATCCTGTTCGGGCGAGCGACCCAGTGTGGTGAGGTAGTTGCCCACGATCAAGGCGTTTATACCGGCCGTGAGGCCCATGGCCTGGAGATCGCGCAGGGTCACCTCCCGCCCACCCGCGTAGCGGAGCACGACGTTCGGTAGGGCCAGGCGGAACAGAGCGATCCAACGGATGGCCTCGAGCGGGTCGAGCAGCGGCTTCCGGGCCAGCGGAGTCCCGGGGCGGGGATTCAAGAAGTTGACGGGGACCTCAGCCGGAGCCACGTCCCGCAGCTGGCCCAGCAGCTCGAGGCGATGCCCGGTGGTCTCGCCCAGACCGAGCAGGACGCCGCAGCACAGCTCCATCCCCGTCCGGTGCACCAGTTGGCACGTCTGGAATCGCTCCTCCCACGTATGGGTGGTGACCACCCGAGGGAAGAAGGAGCGTGCCGTCTCGAGGTTGTGGTTGTAGCGGTGGGTCCCGGCGGCGGCGAGTCGCTCCGCCTGCCGCTCATCGAGGATCCCGGCGCTGACCGCCACATTGAGGCCGGTTTCCTCCCGGACGAGGGGGACCAGCTCCACCAGGCGGCCGAGAGTGCGCTCGTCAGGGCCGCGCACGGCGAGGACGATGCAGAACTCGGTGGCGCCGCTGGCCGCCGTCTCCCTTGCCGCAGCCAGCACCTGCTCCGCCTCGAGAAAAGCGCCGGCCTTCACCGGCGAGTCGAACTGGGCCGACTGACTGCAGAACCCGCAGTCCTCCGGGCATCCCCCGGTCTTGGCCGAGAGGATGCCCTCGACCTCGACCTCGGGGCCACACCAGGCCAGACGAACCTCGTGCGCCAGAGATGCCAGCGCCGGCACCGACTCCGGAGGCAGCGCCGACAGCGTGTGCAGCTCGTCCAGTCCGAGTTGACGGCGCTCCTCGAGCAGGGCGCCGGCCGCGGCCGTGAGGACGGCGCGCCCGTCGCTCACTGGTACTGCTCCGCGCCCATGAACAGGTCCTTGAGCGAGTCGAAGGCCTCGAGGCACTTGCCGGCACCCATGACCACGCACTCGAGCGGGGCGTGGACCAGGCGCACGGGGATTGCCGTCTCCTCCGCCAGCCGGCGGTCGAGGCCTCGCAGCATCCCGCCACCGCCCACCAGGTGGATGCCCTGCACGATCAGGTCCTGGGCCAACTCGGGAGGAGCCTGGCCCAGGCACTGCACCACCGAGTCCACGATGGCTGTCACCTGCTCGTCGATGGCCGTGCGCACCTCGTCGGGCGAAAGGATCACCGTCTTGGGGAGCCCGGTCATGAGGTCCCGGCCCCGGACCTCTGCCTTGACGGCGTCTTCGGTGGGAAAGGCGGTGCCGATGGCCACCTTGATCTCCTCAGCCGTGCGTTCCCCGATGGCGATGCCGTACTCGCGGCGGACCCAGGCCTGGAGGGCGGCGTCGATGTCGAAGCTGCCCACGCGGATGGCGCGAAGCGCCACCACGCCGCCGAGCGAGATGACGGCTGTCTCGCTCGTGCCTCCGCCCACGTCCACGACCATGTTCCCCAGGGGCTCGTGGATGGGGAGCCCGGCCCCCAGGGCCGCGGCCATGGGCTGGCCGATCAGGTAGGTCTCGGCGGCGCCGGCCCGGCGGGCGGCCTCCTCCACGGCCCGCCGCTCCACCTCGGTGATGGCCGACGGGACGCAGATCAACACCCGGGGTCGGTTCATCCGGGAGACACCGGCCCGCTTGAGCAGGAGGCGGATCATGCGCTGGGTGATCTCGAAGTCGGTGATGGCGCCCTTGCGCAGCGGTCGCACGGCCACTATGTAGCCGGGGGTCCTGCCGATCATCTGCCAAGCCTCGTGGCCCATGGCCAGCACGTCCTGGGTCTTCTCGTTCAGCGCGATCACCGTCGGCTCGTTGAGCAGGATGCCCCTGTTGCGGGCGTAGACGAGGGTGTTGGCCGTCCCCAGGTCGATGGCGAGGTCCTTGCCCACTAGGACCGCCCGGAGCGCCGCACTAGGAGACCCGTCGGCGCTTCCGCCAGCCGGGGCCCGAGATCGGGTCGCCACCCGGCGCCAGGGCCCGCAGGCCCCGCTGGAACTCGTCGATACCCGACTCGACCGACGTGGGCTTGCGGTTGCGGGCCCACAGGACGAGGGAGCCGACGACGCTGCCAGCCAGAGGTATGAGCAGGTAGAGGAGGTTGCTCACCGGCCCGGCTGCTCAGTCGGGCGGCGATCGGCAACGCCGGTCAGGGCGGGGGAAGGTTGCACGGCACCCAATGCTACGAGCATTGGTGTCGTCACCGGGCTGCCTTTGCCGTGGCCGAGGCCGTCGACCATCCTGCCCTCGCCTCGCTGACCCTACGATGGCGCGGTGAGCACGCCTGGGAACCCGTTCGAGGGGATCTTCGGCGAGCTGGCCAAGCTGTTCACCAATCAGGGCCCGGTGAACCTTCAGATAGCTCGGCAGATGGCTCGATGGCTGGCCGTGGAGGGCGGCACCGAGGCCAACATCGAGCCGCTCGAGCGGATCCGCTACGAGGAGCTGTCCCGGGCTGCCGACCTCCAGGTGAGCACGGCCACGGGGCTGTCCACGTCGGTGACTGGAGGGGTGCTCGAGGTACGGCCGGTTGGCAGGGCTGACTTCGCGGGACGCACCCTGGACGCGTACGGGCCCCTGTTCGAGGGACTGGCGAAGAGCTTCGGCGGCGACACCCAGGACGGCGAAGCCGCCGCAGGCGACGCCGAGGCCGACCCCACCGCCCAGCTGTTGGGCGGCGTAACCGAGGTGGTCGGGCCCTTCCTCCTCGGGCTACAGGCGGGCTCGCTGGTGGGTCACCAGGCCCGGCGAGCACTGGGCCAGTACGACCTTCCCGTTCCGCGGCCTCCCTCCGACGAGCTGTTGGTGGTGCCGGCCAGCGTGAACGCCTTCGCCGCCGACTGGAGCCTTGACCCCGACGACGTGCGCATGTGGGTGTGCCTCGTGCAGATCACCCACCACGCCGTGCTCGGGCGGCCACACGTGAGCGAACGGCTCGGGGGCCTCCTTCGTCAGTACGTGGAGGGCTTCCAGGCCGACCCGAGCGTCTTCGAGGACAAGCTCGGCGCCATCGACCCCACCAATCCCGCCTCCCTTCAGGAGGTCCTCGGCGACCCCGGTGAGCTGCTCGGCGCCATGCAGACGCCTGCTCAACGAGGGCTGCTCACCCGCCTCAAGGCAGTGGTGGCGACCATCGAGGGCTACGTCGACCATGTCGTGGGCGCCACCGGGGGCAACCTGGTGGCCTCGGCACCCGCGTTGATCGAGGCAATGAGGCGGCGGCGGTCCGACGGCGGCGAGGGGGAGCGGTTGGCGGAGCACCTGTTCGGCCTCGAGCTGGGCCAGGCCGAGTACGAGCGGGGCGCAGCCTTCATCGGCGGCGTCCTGGAGCGCGCCGGAGAGGAGGGGCTCGACCGGCTCTGGCGGTCGGAGCGGGAGCTGCCCACCCCGGCCGAGGTGGACGCACCCGGGCTGTGGCTGGAGCGCATCGACCTGCCGGACTGAGGCGACCCGTCCGACCTTTCAGACGGCCACGACCTCCCGTCGGACCACCTGACCGGCCTCAAGCTGGAGGACGCCTATGGTGCGGTGAGGCTGGGCCCGGCGCTCGGTCGGCGAACCGGGGTTGAACAGCAGCTGACCGTCGATACCAGGCTCGTTCCAGGGGCTGTGGCTGTGGCCGAAGACCACCACGTCGGCATCGGGGAACCGCCGGCGCATACGGGCCGCCCTCCCGGCCCTCGGGCCGCTGTCGTGCACCATCGCCACCGTCACGCCCTCGATGACCTCGAGACGGGTCTCGGGCAGGTGGGAGAGATCGGGGTCAACGTCGTTGTTGCCGAGCACCGCAAGGGTGGGCGCGAAGCCAGACAGCTCCTGCACGAGGTCACTGGTGACGATGTCACCGGCGTGGAGCACCAGGTCGGCGCTCTCCAACGCCAGGTAGACGCCGGCGGGCAGCCGCCGGCGGGTAGTGGGGCCCATATGGGTGTCGGACAGCACCACCACATGGGTCACGTGGCCCCTGCCGGTTGCTCGGAGGCGCGCCGGGCGCGCCGCAGGCCCACCAGGTACGTCACCATGGAAACCGCGGCCGCCACGATGAGCAGGGCGTACCCCAGCCGGCGGGGCACGGCCGTCACCACCGGAACGAGGGCACCCACCACCCACGTCAGTTGGAAGATGGCCTCGTAGCGAGCGAAGGAGCGGCCCTGGGTGGCGTCCGGAGCGTCGCGCTGGACCAGGGAGTCGAAGGCCAGCTTGCCTGCGCTGGCGGCCACGCCGATGGCGGCGGCGAGGAGCAGGTCGCCGATGAAGCCGTCGACCCGCCAGGCGGCCACCCCGCTGATCACCACCAGCCCCAAGCACCCGGCCAGGAGGTGTTCTTCGGCCACGCTCCGCCGTAGACGAGGCGCCGCCGCCGCTCCCACCACGGTGGCGCCCAGGCTTGCGGCCAGTGCGGCCCCGAACCTCCACGCGGCGGCGCCCTCCCGCCGGAGGCTGAAGGCGATCAGGAAGGTGAGGAAGCCGACGGAGCCCCGCAGCACGCCCATGGACGCGGCGGCCAGGCGGATGCCGGCGTCGTGCAGCTCCTCCTTGGCCAGAGGCCGCGCCGCGGGGTCGTCCAGGCGCACGTGGCGGATCCGCAACGAGGCCACGGCCGCGGTGACGAAGGCCACGGCAGCCAGGCGCACGACCCACTCGGCGCCGGCGAGCTCTAGGACGGCCACGCCTGGCGCCGCGGCCACCAGACCGGTCACTGCGCTCACCAGGGCCAGCTTGGAGTTGGCCTGCACCAGCTCGTCATCGGACCTCACCACCGTGGGCACGAGCGAGCTCTTGGCCACCGAGTGGGTCTTCGAGAGCACCAGCAGGGCGAAGGTCGCCGGGAACAACAGCAGGGTGTCGAGGATGCTGGCCATGAGCCACGCGGCCACGGCCCGACCGCCAGCGGCCATGAAGACCATGAGGCGGCGGCCGCCGCGCACACGATCGATGGCCGGACCGAGGAATGGCGCCACGAGGGCGAAAGGGGCCATCGTGAGCACGAGGGAGAGCGCCACCCGTCCTCGGGCCGCCGTGGGAGAGATGTCGAAGAACAGCGACCCGGCCAGCGCCATGGTCACGAGGGCGTCCCCGGCCACGGCGAGGGCATGGGCGACGACCAGGCGGGAGAACGGTGACGCCGGCCGCTTGGGCGCACCCTCCGGCACCGAACCCCGGAGAGGCTGACCTTCGGGATCCGTCCGCACCGACCGAAATGCTACGACGGCGACCACGGGCGGGAACGCTCAAGTCGGGTTCCTGGGCGACCGATCGGGTAGGCATGGATCTCTCGAAGATGCTCGGTGACCTCTACGAGGCCGACGAGGACGACCCTTCCCCCAGCTCCCCTCCGCCGGCGAACCAGCTGCTCGGAGCCGGGCCCGAGTGGGCCGACGAGGCGCTCCTCGATCAGGCCTTCGCCTCATGGACCCCGGGGCCTCCGGCCAATGCCCCCGCCGCGGAACGTGAGATGGCAGAGCCGGCCGCCGACAACCTCGACAACCCCGGACCCGTCGTTCCCCTCGAGTCCCGCCCCTGGACGGCGGCCGACGACGACGTGCTTCCTCGCCGACGTGGCGGCGGCCGCCGGGGAGGGCTGCTCAGCCTGCTGCGTCGCTGACCGCCAGCCGCGGGTTGCGGACGCGCGCGCGCGTCCAGCGGCTGCCGGCGGAGGCGCGCACTGGTAGGCGCAGGGTGAAGGTGGAGCCTTCCTCGCCCGTCGAGGTCACCTGCACGTCACCACTGTGACCACTGGCAACCTGGGACACGATGGCCAACCCGAGGCCCGTCCCCGCCGTGTCTCGGGAACGGCTCGGACCCGCGCGGTAAAAGGACTCGAAGATGCGGTCCAGCTCGGCGGGGGGAATCCCCGGGCCCTGGTCGACCACGTCGATCTCGACCCATGAGGCCTGCCGCCGCACCACCACCCGCACCGCCGAACCCGAGTCCCCGAACTCCACGGCGTTCTCGACCAGGCGCCGCACTGCGGACACGAGCTGGCGGCGGTTGCCCAGCACGACCAACCGGGTGGGCGCCTCACCGGCGTCGATGGTGATGTCGCTGTGGCCCGACATCGAGCGGACCTCCTCCACGGCCTGGGCCAGAACGAGGTGTACGGGCACGAGCTGTCGCTCAGGCGCGGTCTCGGCGCTTATGCGGCTGAGCTCGGCCACGTCGTCGACGATCCTCCCCATGCGGACCGCGTCGTCGCGGAGCCGCTCGGCCAGGCGTCCGACGAGCTTGGGCTCGCTCTCGGCCACCAGGGTGGTGGCCAGGAGCCCCAGGGCGCCGAGCGGCGTGCGCAGCTCGGCGGTCACGTTGTCCACGAAGTCCTGGCGGATCAGGTCGAAGCGCCGGCGATCCGACATGTCCTCGACCACGGCCACCGCGCCCAGGACTCGCCGCCCATCGTCGAGTGGCCGCCCGGCCACGGTGAGCGTGCGTTGCGGCGGCCCCAGCATCTCGATGGTGCACGAGCGGCGATCGCCGCCCAGTCCGGCACGCAGGACCTCCTTGACGGTGTCCTCCGTCTCGCCGTCCTCCGGGTCCAGCTCGCGGAGGTCCTTGGCCGTGCGGTTGCGGTACACGATGCAGGAACGCTCGTCACAGATCACGACGCCCTGGGGCACCTCGTCCAGGGTCTCGGTCATGCGGTCGACTGCTGCCTCGGCGTCGCTCACCCGCAGCACGGCTGACTCGGCCAGGCGCTCCAGCCGGCTCATGCCGTCCTCTCCCTCACTTGTTTCGGAGGCGCCTGGCACGTCCAAGCGGGCCAGCACCATGCTCAGGCGCCGGTCCGTGGCTCGACGCCTGCGAACCGAGACCAACAGCGCCACGAGGGTTGTCAGGACCAGGAGGCCCGCGGCCGCCAGGACCGCCGCCTGCGCCACTTCGGGAAGGTCGGGCACAGCTCTACTGTAAGAGGGGCATCGCCGTTGCCGGTGGACCTGGCCTCGGCGGGACTGCGCTGGCAGCGAGCCGTCTATGAGATCTGGCCGAGCTCCTCGTCATCCGGCACGCCGAGGTTCCACTCCAGCACCAAGTTCTCGCGCTCGGCGTCACGGGCCACCCGTTCTCGGTTGCGCCGGAACTGCGGGTCGTGCGGGGGAAGGAGCACGAGGCGGGCCAGGGCCCGCTGCCGGAACTCCTCTATGAGGGACCGCTCGCCGAACTCGGACTGCACGTCCCAGTGTGGCGCCACGGGGCCGAGGTAGACGATCCTCACGTGACCCCGAGGGGGCTGCTGGGAGAGCTCTGCGGACGAGGTGGACATGCGTTCTCCTATGTGGCGCCCGAGAGATGCCTGCCGGCTGGGGCTCGAAGCCTAACGTCCCGGGGTGGGCCGGGCTGCGAGGGTGACCCCGGCCTTGCGGTCCTCATCCCCACGCTTCCACTGGACCTCCACCTTCGCGCCCGGGGCCAGAGCTCGCACCGCGGCCTGGAGATCGGCGTTGGTCTCGATGCTCTTGTCACCGAACCTGGTGATCACGTCGTTGCTCTGCAGACCGGCCCTCTCGGCCGGTGATCCCGGCTCCACGTCGCCGACCACAGCGCCCTTGTCGACGGCGAAGCCGAACCGATCCCTGATCTCCGGCGTGAGCGTCACCGTCGTGACCCCGAGAAAGCCCTGAGGAGCGCCGGCTTCGCCCTTGCGCAGGCGGTCGAGCATGGGCTTCACGTTGTCGATGGCAATGGCGAAGCCGATGTTCTGGGCCACGGACCTCCCGGTGCTCTGGATCACCGCGGTGTTGATCCCGATGACCTCGCCCTCGGCGTTGACCAGTGGGCCGCCCGAGTTGCCGGGATTGATGGCGGCGTCGGTCTGGATGAGGCCCGAGAGCTGCTGGTCACGGTCTCCGAGCGAACGATCGAGGGCGGACACGATCCCCTGGGTGACCGTGGGGCCGCCGGGCAGGGACAGGGCGTTGCCGATGGCCACCACGGAGTCACCGACCTTCATCTCGCCGGAGGTCCCCAGGCTGACCGGCCGCCCCTCGAGGCCGTTGGTCTCCCGCAGCTTGATGATGGCCACGTCGGAAGGAGCGTCGAGGCCCAGCAGGTCGGCGTCGCGCGGCGTGGTCTCACGGTCGAGGGTGACCTTGATGGCTGTGGCGCCGCTCACCACATGGGCGTTGGTGAGGATCTCGCCGGCCGGCGTCAGGAGGACCCCGGTGCCCGCCCCACGCACCGGGGTGGGTTCGAGGTCGAACAGGCCCGAGCCACCCTGGAAGGCCTGAGTGCGGATCGAGACCACACCCGGCTGCACCTTGGCCAGGATCTGCTGGATGTCCTGGGGCTTGGCGATGACGCTGCTGTTGGAGCCGAAGGCCGGCGTGGACGGCGCCGGTGACCCATCGTCCCCTGCCACGAGGGCTCCGATGCCACCACCAGCGACGGCGCCGACGAGGGCGGCGACGGCGGCCACAGCGACCCAGCGCCGTCCGCCGCCAGCGCTCGGAGGGGCCCCAGTCGGGGCCGGGGGCCGGGAACCGGGCCAGCCCGAGGGGGGAGGCGGCGGCATGGGCGGAGGACCGGTCACGTAGGGTGGTGCCTCCTGAGCCGTGGGCGGCTCCAGTGGCGGGCCTCCGCTGGCCTCTTCGCCTGCCTCGGGCCCGGAGGGGCTCTCTCGGCCCCAGAGCCACGTTCCCCCCGAGCGGGTGTCATCCACTTTGTCCAGCTCCCTTACGGTCCGCAATCTCGCGACATCCATGAACCGGGTCTCCTACGGACATCTGTAGGCAACGGTACCCCGGTCTGGAGCCGGGGTGAGGAGGCGTCATGCAGGTCGAAGAGGTGAGCCAGGCCCCGGAGTCGGATTGGATGGCCGAGGGCAACTGCCGCCACGAGCCTTCCTCCACGTTCTTCCCGAACGACGGCGTGGGGGTGGAGGTGGCCCGGCGC
>JALZJC010000052.1 GCA_030859945.1 Actinomycetota bacterium
AGCGGCGAGTGGCCGTCCCCGCAGGCGGCGCCCGCCGGGCCCGCGCCGGGGACCACTCCCGAGGGCGCCCAGGCCGCCAGCCGGCGGGAGCAGGCGCCGCTCCAGCCGCCCCCTGGCGGCAGCGCCAGTCAGGACGAGCAGCAGCAGGACGCCACCGGGGGTGGCGACCGGGGCCCGGCCCGTAATGCCAGTCCGACGGAGTCCTTCAACCAGGTTCTGGGCACCGACCCCGTGGCCGGCGGTTCCCAGTCGGCGCCCGCCGGCGACGAGCCGGCCCCGTCCTGAGCGAGGTCAAGGGCCAGCCGGGGACAGGTCCGGGCTCATTGGGACCACTCGGGTCGGCTTCGCTAGAACCCGGCCGCCCGGGCCCGGGCGTGGGCGCTCTGCTCCGTGGTGTAGCCCAGCGTCACGTAGTCGATGGCATGTCCTATCTCGTGGGCCACGACGTAGCGCAGCCGGGCATCGGATCGTCCCACGCGGGCGGGGTTCACGGCGACGTACGCCCCGTTGGGGCAAAACGTCTGGTGGTAATAGCAGGTTACGCCCCAGTGCTGGCGGTCGCCCACGAAGCTGCGGGTGTCGCCCGGGCAGCGGTAGTCGAACCCGGCGGGCAGGAGCAACCCAGCACCCTGGACCCTCCTCAGCGCGGCGGCACACCGGGCCTCGGGCGACGCCGCCCTGGACTGGGCTGCCGCCGTGTGGAGGCTCAGCGTGGGCACGGCCGCCAAGGCCGTCAGCAGTGCCAGCCAAGCGGTGACGCCCACGCGCCGAGGCCTCCGGGCACCATCCTTGCGTCCAGTGGCATTGACGTCAGCCTCGTGAGGACGATTCATGTTGCTGGAATCATCCACCCGGCGAGGGTTCACGGCAAGTGGGCGCGGGTGGTTTTTCCCGTGGGTTCAGCTCATCTTCTCAGACGGTGTGACCGGCTGGGACCGGGGAGGCCGGCGTCACTGGCCCGGTCTCGCTTCGCCAGGCAGCCGAGGATCCATCCCAGAACCGCCCAGAACACCGCCGAGCCTCCCAGCGAGGCGGTGCGAAACCTCCAGAGGAGGCCTGCCGGCACCTCGACCGCGTCCGGAGACGAGGGCAAGGCGATCAGTGCGGCCGCCGCCGCCGCGGCGTAGACGCCCGCCGCCGCCGCCCAGCGGCTTTGCTCGTGCCAGCCCCGCTCCCGTAGCCAGCCATACAGCCGCCACGACCCCCACGTCGCCAGCACCGACCATGCCAGGAGGGCCAGGAACAAGGCGGTGCGGCGTCCGACGGTGTCGGGGTCACCCACGCCGGGAGGGTTGGCCGGGTACTTGAGGAAAGGCACGAGGACCACGCTCACGAAACCCAGGGCCGCGAGGGCCATGGCCCGGCGCCACTCGCTCTGGTCCTGGCCCTCCGAGGCCCGCCTCCCGCTGGCCAGCACGACGGCGGCCACCAGCCCGAGGCACACGCCGTAGGCCAGGGCGCCCAGCGCCCCGCCGACCTCCTGGGCGCCACGGCTGAACAGATCCTCGCCGGCACCGCCCACATCCCGCTGCGCCTCGAGGACGATGGCCCGGGCCATCGTGGGCTCACCCACCAGATGCAGGAACAGCGCCAGCGCAGCCCCGGCGCCGGCGCCGGCGAGCACCCCCCGGCGAAGCACCCCGCTCACGTGGTGTCCGTCCCCGCCCAGGCCCGGGTGATGTTCCTCAGTGGCAGGGGAAACCGATGAAGTGGCGGCCGTCGTGGAAGGCCTCGTGCAGGTACCGGGCGCCGTCAGCGAACACTGCCCCGTTCTCCATGGTCACGCCGTACAGGACCACCATGGCCGCCAGCACAACCAGCCAAGCGCGTGCCGGGGACAGGCGGGGAACGGCGGGGGCCCTGGGTTCCATGGTGGTCAGCTCCTGCTCCGCCCGGCGGGCTCTGCCGGGCGAGGACGATTCTGCACTGAACTCGCTCGACGCGCACGGCCAGGCGTCCATCCTTTGGCCCAGGCTCAGCGGCTCCGGAGCTTCGAGAGTAGGCGCAGGAGCTCGAGGTAGAGCCAGACCAGCGTCACCAGCAGGGCGAAAGCGGCGTACCACTCCATCCACTTGGGAGCGCCGGCAGCCACGCCCGTCTCGATCAGGTCGAAGTCGAGCAGGAGGTTGAAGGAGGCGATGCCCACCACGGCCAGGCTGAAGAGGATGCCGACGGGACCGTTCTCGTGGATCATCGGGACGTCGGCGCCGAAGAGGCGCATGACGATGGAAACGAGGTACACGGCCATGACGGCCAACGTCGCCACCATCACGGCCTTGCGAAGCCGGTCGGTGACCCGGACCAGCCGCGTGGCGTAGAGACCGAGCATGATGGCGAAGACCGCCCCGGTCAGCATCACTGCCTGCAGGACGATGCCGTCGAACTGGAAGTTGTACATGGCAGAGATGGCGCCGACGACGAGCCCCTCGACCGCGGCGTAGGCGGGTGCGGTGTAGGGCGAGAACTTCGGCTTGAAGATGGTGAGCACGGCGACGCCGAGCCCGACGAGCGCGGCGGGCAGAAGCCAGCCCGGCAGCCGCACGCCCAGTTCCGTGCGCTCTACCGAATTCCATCCCAACCACGCCGTGACGAGGAGGATGGGGAACAGCATCGCCGAGCGGCTGATGACACCCTCGAGCGTCATCCGGCCGCGGGGCGGCGCGCCGGCGCCCCCGAAGACGGCAGTCGGGTCAAGGGTTCGCACCCGTGAGGGGGCGAAGGTCTTCTCGTTCAGGGCGGGGTTGGCCATCCCGCCAGAGTAGGTCGAAGCCGCGGACGACCGGTGCGCTCCCGAGGAGTGGCGGTCGGATCATGATGTGGGTATGGCCTGGAACGGCGACGAGTACCAAGAGCGCTTCGACGCCCTGGCCTCCGAGGGCCACGACGTGCACGGCGAGGCGAACTTCGTCATGGACCTGCACCCTCGCTCGGTGCTCGACGCCGGCTGCGGCACCGGCCGGGTCGCCATCGAGCTGGCCCGCCGGGGGGTGGCGGTGGTCGGTGCCGACAGCAGCGCCGCCATGATCGCCACCGCCCGCCGGCGCGCTCCGGAGCTCGAGTGGCTGGAGGCCGATGTCGCGGCCCTCGACCTGGGGCGGGTCTTCGACGTGGTGGTGATGGCCGGGAACGTCCCCCTGTTCACGCCGCCCGGCACCGAGGCGTCTCTGGTGGCCGGCTGCGCCCGCCACGTCGCCGCCGGCGGCGCCCTGGTCGCCGGCTTCGCCCTCGACCGGGACTATGCCCTCGGCGACTATGACTCGCACGCCGCGGCGTTCAACCTCACGCTCTCTGAGCGCTACGCCACCTGGGACCGCGACCCCTTCACCGGCGACGGCGGCTACACCGTGTCCGTGCACCGCCGCCGGAGCGTCTGAGGCCCGTGGGCGACCATTTGCGCGTCACGCGCTCAACCTCGATCCCCCTCAGTGAGCTGGAGTGGAGGTTCTCCGGGGCCGGCGGTCCCGGCGGCCAGCACGCCAACACCGCCAACACCCGCGTCGAGGTGCGCTTCGACGTGGCCCGCTCACCCTCCCTGTCTCCCCGCCAGCGCGCCCGTCTCATGGACCGGGCCGGCCCGGTGGTGCGGGTGGTGGCCTCCGACGAGCGATCGCAGGCCCGTAACCGCCAGCTGGCGTTGGACCGGCTCCGAACCCGGCTGGCCGAGGCGCTGCAGGTGCGCCGCCCCCGGCGTGCCACTTCGCCGACCACCGGGTCTCAGGAGCGGAGACTGGAGTCCAAGCGCCGGCGGGCCAAGACCAAGCGCCTTCGAGGTGGCCATGAGGCCCATGACTGAGCCAATGGGTGATCAGGCGCCTTGGCCCCCGGCTGCGAAGATGGACAGGACTAGTCGGGCCCGCCTCCCTCGCTCTTGCTGCGGTAGTGGCTCCCGACACCAACGGCGATGGCGGCCAGGGGAACTGACAGGAAGGCGCCCAGCAGCCCACCGATGACCAGGCCGGCGGCAACGGCCCAGACCGTGACCAGCGGGTGCAGCCGGACCGCCCGTTCCAGGATGAGCGGCTGCAGGAGGTTGCCTTCGATCTGCTGGACGGCGATGGTGGCGGCCACCACCAGCAGGGCCACACCCAACCCGTTGGTGACCAGGGCCACCAGAGATGCCACCACGCCGGCGACGGTGGCGCCCACCAGGGGCACGAAGCCCCCGAGGAAGGTGAGCACCGCCAAGGGAACCACGAGGGGTACCCCGAGCGCCCAAAGGGCGACGCCGATGAGCACGCCGTCGATGAACCCCGTGGCGGCAGTGGCGATCAGGTACTGGCGCATCACCCGGCGGGCGCGGGTGGTGAGGGCCACGGCGTCGCCCTGGTAGGCCGAGGGGATCCGGACCCGGAGCCAGTCGGCCATCCGGGCGCCGTCCTTGAGCAAGAAGAAGAGGGTGAACAACAAGAGGACCACCCCGCCGAGCACCTCGCCGGCCGCCCGGGCCCGGCCTACGGCCCGCTCCGCCAGCCCACCGCTGGCGGTTCGTGCCGTGTCGCGCAGGTCAGCCTCGAACTTGTCCACCCGCTCAGGACTGAGGTTGAGAGGTTCCCCCTGGGCCCATTCCTTGGCCGAGTCGATCCCCTCTCGGAGCTGTTCCCCGACGTCGTCGAACTGGGTGGCAACGCTGGCGCCGATCCAGACCAGCAGGAGCACGAGGACGGCGAGGGCGGTCAGGAAGACGCTGGCCGCGGCCAGCGCCGGGGGCCAACGGCGGGACCGCAGCCAGGCCGCGGCAGGCTCGAGCACAGCAGCGAGAAAGAGAGCGAGCACGACCGGAACCACAACCACGTAGAGCTGGATGAGCACGAAGACGAGGAGGGCCAGGGCGACAGCGGCCACGATGATCCGCCATCCCCATGCGGCAGCACCGGCGAGGACCACGGGAACCTTGACCGGCCGTTGTTCGCGGACGGGGACCTGGTCCTCCATGAGGCCAGCAGGCTAGGGCCATCCCCGAGGCTGGCCGCGCCCACTGCGTAGCCCGGCGGCGCCACGGCGGTGGGTGAGTAGCCTGGCGACATGGCTCGCGAGGTCGGGCGTCGCCCCGCGGTTGTGATCGCTGTCGCCATGGCCGCCCTTGGGCTCGCCCTATGGGTGAGAGCCGGCGCCGACGGCCCAGATGCTGGCCGAGCATCGGCGGCGTTCAGCTCGGGGGCCTCGAGCCTCGACCAGGCGCTCGTTCGGGTGAAGACCGAGTCGTTGGCGAACTGGCGGACCCTGCACCGCTCCTCGAAGACCGTGTTCGCCGGCGGGCTGGCGGTGCTGGTATCACTCGTCGCCGCTGACGTGCGCCGGCGGGGACATCTCCGCGCCCGGTTCGTCGCAGTGACCCCGCTGCTGGCGCGCCGCTACAGCCTCGTCGTCCGGGGTCCCCCTTCCTTCCAGCCCTCGTAGTCGCTACTCGACCGGGAACCCACCGCGCCTGTTCGGGCGGTGGAGCTGGAGGAACTCATGTCGAACGCCTTTGGTTGGCGTCTGCTCGCCGTTGTGGCCGTGCTGGCGGGCGCGGCGGCCTTGGTAACCACCCGGCCCGTGCGCCTCGGCCTCGACCTCCAGGGCGGCACCCAGATCGTGTTGGAGGCGCAGGACAGCGAACGCCAGAAGGTGGACGGGGACACCCTTTCTCGCACACTGGAGGTCCTGCGCCGGCGGGTGGACGCGCTCGGGGTCACCGAGCCGAGCCTGCAGCGCTCGGGCAGCCGGCGCATCATCGTGGAGCTGCCCGGTGTCGCCGACCCCGAGGAAGCGGTCGAGGTCATCGGCCGCACCGCCCAGCTGCGCTTCCACCCGGTCCTGGGCGTGGAACCGCCCGCCGAGGCGTCAACCACCACCACGGCCACGAGCGCGCCCGCCGCCGAGCAGAGCGGGGAGGAGCTGGTGCTGGAGGAGGAAAGCGGCGAGCGTCTCCGACTCGGTCCTTCTCGGATCACCGGCGAGGCGGTGGGCACGGCCCGGGCTGCTCTCGGCCAGGACGTCGGCGCCCGCTGGAACGTGGAGATCGGCTTTCGGGGCGCCGGTGACCGCCAGTGGGTGGAGCTGACCGGCGCTGCCGCCTGCGCACCGGCGGGAGACCCGAAGCGGCGGGTGGCCATCGTGCTCGACCGCGACGTGATCTCCAGCCCCGAGGTGTCGCCCGAGATCGCCTGCGGCGCGGGCATCACTGGGGGCACCACCGTGATCACCGGTGATTTCACCGAAGCCGAGGCCAGGGACCTCGCGTTGCTCATCCGGGCCGGAGCCCTACCCGTTCCCGTCGAGATCGTCGAGCAACGCACCATCGGCCCGACTCTCGGTGACGCCGCCATCGAGGCGAGCGTCCAAGCGGCCATCATCGGAGCCGCCCTCACGATCCTCTACATGATCGGCTACTACCGCCTCCTCGGGGGCCTGGCCGCTTTGGGCCTGGTGGCCTATGGGCTCATCTCCTTCGCCGTGCTGCTGGCGCTGCGGGCCACGCTAACCCTCCCCGGCATAGCCGGCTTCGTGCTGGCCGTCGGCATGGCGGTGGACGCCAACGTGTTGGTGTTCGAGCGGGCCAAGGAAGAACACGCTGCCGGCCGCAGCGTGCGCCTGTCGGTGGTGGCGGGGTTTCGGCGGGCGTGGAGCGCCATCGCCGACTCCAACGCCACCACCCTGCTGGCCGCGGTGCTGCTGTTCTTCTTCGCCTCCGGCGCGGTGCGAGGCTTCGGCGTCACCCTCAGCGTCGGCGTGGTGGTGTCGATGTTCACCGCCCTGGTCCTCACCCGGGTGCTGGTGGAGCTGGTGGCCCGCAGCCGCTGGCTGACGACCCGGCCCAGCTTCTTGGGCCTCGAGGTCGGCGGCCGCCTTCGGGTCTGGCTGGCCGAGCGGGGACCGGACATCCTCGGCCGCTCCCGGCTGTGGTTCGCCATCTCGGCCGCCGTCGTACTTCTCGCCATGGCGGGAATCGTCACCCGCGGCCTCACGTACGGCCTCGAGTTCTCCGGCGGCCGCCTCATCGAGTACTCGACCGAGCGCCCCGCCGACATCGAACGTCTCCGTTCCCAGCTCGCCGGCGAGGGCCTCCCCCGAGCGGTCGTGCAGGAATCCGGTGACGGCAACGTCGCCGTGCGCACTGCCCAGCTGTCGGAGCCGGAGGAGGCCAGCGTGCAAGCCGCCGTCGAAAGAGTTGGCGGTGCGGCAACCACTGTCCGCGACGAGTTCGTCGGGCCCACGATCGGCGACGAGCTGCGCCGTCGGGCGGTGATCGCCCTCGGCCTGGCTCTGGCCGCTCAGCTCGTGTACCTGGCGGTGCGGTTCCGCTGGACGTATGCCACGGCGGCCGTGGTTGCCATGTTCCACGACGTCGCCATCCTCCTGGGCGTGTTCGCTTGGCTGGGCAAGACCCTCGACGGCGTGTTCCTGGCCGCCCTCCTCACCGTCATCGGCTACTCGATCAACGACTCGGTGGTGGTGTTCGACCGCATCCGGGAGCAGGGCCGGGTCCGCAGCCGCGAGCCCCTGGCGGCCGTGGCCAACGATGCCTGCCTGCAGACCATTCCCCGCACCATCAACACCGGTCTGGGTGCGATCTTCATCCTCGTGGCCCTCTACCTCCTGGGCGGTGAGACCCTCACCGACTTCGCCTTGGCCCTGCTCATCGGGATCCTGGTCGGCACCTATTCGTCCATGTTCACGGCCGCCCCGCTGGCCGTGGCCATCGACGGCCGCACCGCGGCCGGGGCCTCGGGTAGGGAGCCAATCGCTCGGTCGCGCTCCGGAGCACGGTCTGCTCCCGTCGAGCCCGCCGCTCCTCTGCGACCGGAGTCCAGTCGCCCGAGGGCGATCCGCGCCGCCGCGGGTGAGCCGGCGGGGCATCGGGCACGCGAGGAGAGCCGTGCGGCCACCCGCGCCCCGGCGCCGCCGGTGCCACCTCCAGCCAGCCGGGGAACGCCCCGGCCCCGCAAGCGCAGGGGCAAGAAGGGAGGGCGCCGGCGATGAGCGCTCCCAACCGAGCAGGCCAGAAGAAGGTGCTTCCGCCCCAGGCGGCCGAGCAAGGAGTCCAATCATGAGCACTGTCCTGAGCAGACCCAGACCGGCGGGCTCGAGGAGGAGCTGGAGCCTCCTGAGCCTGGTCATCGCCGGCGTGGCCGTCGTCGCCGTCCTGGCGCTCGTCTCCTCCGGCTCGCGCCTTCCCTCCTACGTCGACGACGTCACCGTCGTCAATCCCCACCAGTGGGACGTCGGAGTGGACGTCACCGGGGCCGAGCGCCAGGGCTGGCTGGTGCTGGGCACCGTCGACCGCGGGGCCAGCCATGCCTTCGAGCATGTGATCGACCAGGGCGAGCAGTGGGTCTTCCGCTTCAGCTACGGCGGCGTGGACGGTGGCGAGCTCGTCGTACCCCGGGCCGACCTCGAGTCCAGCGGGTGGAAGGTGTCGGTTCCCGAGCAGTTCGCCGAGCGCATGCAGGCGGCGGGCATGAGCCCCTCTGAATGATGCTCTTTGCCGCCGTGTGCGCCGCCCTCCGGCGTCGCCGCTGTCGACGCACCGCCAGCTCCACACCGTCGCCCGCCGCTCCGTCGCTGGCGTGGATGCTGGGGGAGGAGGCCTGGCTGCTGGCGGCACGCCTGGGTCGGCGGGCGTGGACGCCGGGCGGTGCCCTCACCGCCGCCACCACCGCCATCCTGGTTGTCGTGCTGCTCGGTGACATGACGCCCGGCCCGGTGGCCGTGGCGCCCGCCCGCTACGGCTTGGCCGTGCTGACCGCCGGTATCGTGCTGCTCTGGTTCGAGCCACGGCCGGGAACAACGAGCGATGGTCGCCGGCGCCCCGGCACCGGTAACACCTCCTGATCATCGAGCCGGCGCCAGCCGTTCTGCATGCTTGGTGAGCACGGTGGCAGCCGTCGCCGTGAGCAGGACGTAACCGGCGGCGAGGGCACGAAGCTCTTCCCCGTCCGCGGCGGCAGCTCCGAGGCTGGCAAGGACGATCGAGAATTCACCGCGGGCGATGAGCACTGTGCCCGCCCGTAGGCGACCGTGCGTGGCGACCCCGATGCGGCGGGCAGCGAACCAACCAGTGGCCAGCTTGGTCCCGCCCGTCACCGCAGCGAGCAACAGGGCGGGGACGGCGACGGCGGCCAGCGAGCCAGGACGGATCTGGAAGGAGAAGAAAAGGAAGAAGGTGGCTGCGAAGAGGTCGCGAAGCGGCTCGATCAGCGCTCCGGCGCGCTCCTGAACGGGGCCGGAGAGGGCGAGCCCGACGAGGAAGGCGCCGATGGCGGCAGAGACCTGCAGCTGTTCGGCGAGGCCGCCGACGAGGAGGGTGAGCCCGAAGAGCGACAGGAGGAGCGCTTCATCGGATCCGCGGGCGAGGAGGCTGCTGAGGCCCCGGCCCCAGCGCAGCGCCAGGGTCAGGATGACGGCAACGGCAGCCAGCGAGATGCCGACGGTGAGGGCAGCATCGGCGACGCCGGTACCGGCCAGCAGGGCGGCCATGACCGGCAGGTACGCCGCCATGGCCAGGTCCTCCATGACAAGCAGGTTGAGGATGGCGGGGGTCTCCCGATTGCCGAGGCGATCCAGGTCGCTGAGCACCTTGGCGATCACCCCGGAGGAGCTGACCCAGCACACGCCACCCAGCAAGAGGGCTCCCCCGACCTCCCAGCCCAGCAAGACGCCGGCGAGGAACCCAGGAGCGAAGTTGGCGGCGGCGTCCATGAGGCCGGGGGCCAGACCGGTCCTCAGACCTTGGCGCAGCTCATCCGAGGTGTACTCGAGGCCGAGCGTAAGGAGGAGCAGGAGGACCCCGATGTCGCCCGCCAGTGAGATGAAGTCGGCGCTGACGTCGAGGGGAGCCAGACCCCCTTCACCGACGGCCAGCCCGGCGAGGAGGTAGAAGGGGATCGCCGTGATGCCCCACCGACCGGACAGGCGGGCCAGCAGCGCCAGGCCGAGGGCGACGGCGCCCAGCTCGATGAACACCAGCGCAGCCTCGCCACCCGCGGCGCCAAGCAGGAAGGTCACGCCCCCAGGAGGCCGGCGAACTGGGACAGTCCCTGGGGCGTTCCAACCGCAACGGCGACGTCTCCAGGCTCGAGCTCGAAATCGGGGCCCGGCGCGGGGACGGTCGTGTCCCCTCTGATGACGGCCACTATCGAAACCCCGGTTTGGGTGCGAAATTGGCCGCGGCGGATCGTGGACCCCGCGAACGGCGACCCGGTTGAGATGTTGAACCAGTCAATGGCGACGCCTTCTAGTCGTTGCTGCACGGTTGCGAGGACCTCGCCCACTTGGGTCGCTCCGAGCAGCTCGGCCAGCGTCCGAGTGTCGTCGGGGCTCAGGTGAAGCGCAGCCACGCAGGCGTCGGGATCATGGCGGCCGTACATCAGCAGCTCACGGCGGCCGCTGCGATGGCTCAACACGCCCACTCGCTCGCCGCGCGCGGTCGTGAAGTCATGGCGTACCCCTACGCCGGGCAGCTGCGTCTCGGATACCTCAGGCACCGGATACTGCTCCTCTCTTCGCTTCCTCTCTCAGTCTGCTGCTCAGGGCGAAGGGTCGTCCGCCAAGGGTTGGGGGCCTAGGCCACGGTCACGTTCACGCTGAACAGCGCCGCTGGGGTTTCCCCACTTCCCACGGGCGCTGCAGGCCAAGCGTGACCGCCGCCCACCAATCTGACGAGCGCGGAACACGACTCGACGTCCGGCAGCAGCGCCCGGCGCCATGCCCTGGGTAAGGACCAAGTCGGTCGACTCCAGGTCAAGGGGACCCGTAACGCCCGCCACCGCCCATTGGTAGCCCGTGGTTGGGTTCTCGGCCACGCGGATCACGACCGGTCCCCAGCGGCGACCGTGAGGTGAGCACCGTTCTCGGTTGCTTCCGCGTCGGCCATTGGGGCACCCCTCCCGACCTGAGACACCTGGCGGGAGGATACCTGTCGGTGTCCCCGGGGAGCCGGGCTCACGGACCGGGGGCGGTGCGGAGCACCGACACGGCGACGACGAGGGCCATGCTGTTGGTGCCGACGTGGGCGAGGGCGGGGGCGACGAGGCTCCCGCTGCGCAGCCGGAGCCAGCAGAAGAGAGCGCCGGCGCCCGCCGTGGCGAGGACGGCGGCGGTGACGGTGGCCGCGCTCGGAGCCAGCCGGTTCGCTCGCAGCGCTTCGACGGTGGGGACGACGTGCCAGAGGCCGAACATCGCGGACGACCAGGCGACAGCATTCCCCGTCGACGTGGCTCGACCGAGCAGGGCCAACAGCACGCCGCGGAAGGCCACCTCCTCCAAGACGACCGTGCCCAGCGGGATCCGGACCAGAGCCTGGTAGGCAACGGCCGACCCCGTGACGTTGGCCACCCTCTGGTCCAGGAACAGGGTCCGTGTGGCCGGGACGAGGGCGGCGACCACGAGGACGGCGGCGGCGACGAGGAATGCAGCACCACCGAGAGCCGCCCCTGGACCTACGTTCGAACGGCTGAGCCCCAGCTCTGTCCAAGACGTCCCGCTCGCCCGCGCCATCCCGAGGAGCACGGCCGCCACCGCCAGGTTGGCGGGAACATACAGCGCTTGGGGAAGGACCAGGTTCCCCAGGAGGTTGTGGGCGACGAGGACGACCAGTACCAGGGCGAGAGCGGCCCGCATCTCATCGCCCTCGTCAGGTCCCAAACACCCAGCGGGTGGCCCGTGTGGAGAACTCCTCCTCGCGTTCGATGATTGCCAAGGCGCGCTCGGGCTGGAGCTCGACCATGACGCGGGACCCTAGGTGGCGGGGCCGGGTGCTGCTCACCGGAGCATCCTCCCGGCGTTCTGCCGACGATGCTCGGCCGGCCCTACGGGCGAGCAGCCATGCCGTCGGCGCCTACCGCGAAGGCACAAGCGGCTCCACCGGTGCAGCGGTCACACCACGTGGTCCTCGCGTCAAGTTAACCCCGCACGGGGAGTCTCTGGAACAGAGAACGCCTTGGCGACGGCGCCAACAATGGGCTGTGTCAAGGGCTGAGCCCTCATCCCTGACCTGACAATGCGCTTGTCACATAGAAACGCGATCCGCGCCGGAGGCGCATTCCATGCCACGCGCCTCCCAAGACTCGGGGTTCCCCCAGGTGCCGCTCAGGCACCCGGTAACGGCATCTCTGACAGTGCCCCGTCATAGCCAAGGTCAGGAGTCGCGTATCTCGACACCTCCTCGAAACGTACGGAGCCTTCTGTGAAGTTTCGCGGCTGCCACTTTGGTCGCCTTCTCGACTTCTGCACGACCGAGGCGAGGCGGACCAAAGGGATTGGCGAGAGTTACGTCGTCGCGCCGTAAGAACAGCTCCATTACTGGCGCTGTGTCACCTTTGAGAATCGCCTCGAGCGCCTGGCGATACGCCTCGATGCCGGCATCAAACCGTCCTGGGACACGGTCAGCTCCTTCCGGGCGTTCGGTCTGCCGTACATACTGCTCGCGTGGTGCGCCCAGTGGTGGTCCTGTGACCGGTTCGACGTGAACCGGTCACCGGACCGGGGACGTGATCAGGTGAGGTCGAAGCGATCGAGGTTCATGACCTGGTCCCATGCATCCACGAAGTCACGCACAAACTTCTCCTTCGAGTCGTCACATGCGTAGACCTCCGAGATGGCCCGGAGCTGGGTGTTCGAACCGAAGACGAGGTCGACGGCGGTGCCGGTCCACTTGGCCTCGCCCGTCACGCGATCGCGACCCTCGTACACGTGCTCAGACGAGACGGATGCCTTCCACTCCGTGCTCATGTCGAGCAGGTTCACGAAGAAGTCGTTGGTCAACGTCTCGCGACGGTCGGTGAAGACGCCGTGGGCGGATAGCCCGAAGTTGGCGTTCAGGGCTCGCATGCCGCCGATCAGAACTGTCATCTCGGGCGCGGTCAGCGTCAACAGGTTGGCCCGGTCCAGCAGCAGGGTCTCCGCCGGCAACTTCTCTCCGGCTCGGAGGTAGTTGCGGAACCCATCGGCGGTCGGTTCGAGAACGGCAAACGACTCGACGTCGGTCTGCTCCTGAGAGGCGTCCGTGCGCCCCGGCACGAACGGAACCGTGATGTCGTGCCCGGCGTTCTTCGCCGCTTGCTCGACGGCCACGCATCCGCCCAGAACGATCAGGTCAGCGAGCGAGACCTTCGTTCCACCGGACTGTGAGAGGTTGAAGTCCTGCTGGATCTGCTCGAGGGTCTGCAGCACCTTGGCCAGTTCGGCCGGGTCGTTGACCTCCCAGTCCCTTTGCGGCGCAAGGCGAACCCGCGCCCCGTTGGCCCCGCCACGCTTGTCGGTGCCGCGGAAGGTTGCCGCCGACGCCCAAGCGGTGGAGACCAGCTGGGGGATGGACAGTCCCGAGGCGAGGATCTTGCCCTTGAGGGCAGCGATGTCCTCGTCCCCGATCAGTTCATGATCGACCTCGGGGACGGGGTCCTGCCACAGCTGCGGCTGCGGAACCCACGGGCCGAGGTAGCGCGAAACGGGTCCCATGTCGCGGTGCAACAGCTTGTACCACGCCTTGGCGAACGCGTCTGCGAGCTGGTCCGGGTTCTCGTGGAAGCGCTTCGAGATCGGCCCGTAGATCGGATCCATCTTCAGCGCAAGGTCCGTCGTCAGCATCATGGGGGCGTGCCTCTTCGAGGGATCATTAGCATCGGTAACGGTGCCCTGGGCCGAGGGATCCGTGGGAGTCCACTGGTTCGCACCGGCGGGGCTCGTCGTGAGCTCCCAGTCGTACTTGAACAGGTTGTCGAGGTACCCGTTGTCCCACTTGATCGGCTCGTTGGTCCATGCGCCCTCCAGCCCGCTGGTGAGCGTGTCGGCGCCCTTGCCGCTGCCGAAGTTGTTCCTCCAGCCGAGGCCTTGCTCCTCTAGGGGACAAGCCTCCGGTTCGGGACCGACGTACTCCGCACCGGCTGCACCATGGCACTTGCCGAACGTGTGACCGCCGACGATGAGCGCAACCGTCTCCTCGTCGTTCATGGCCATACGAGCGAAGGTCTCTCGAATGTCCCGGGCGGAAGCAAGCGGATCCGGGTTGCCGTTGGGACCCTCCGGGTTCACGTAGATGAGGCCCATCTGGACGGCGCCGAAGGGACCGGTGAGCTCCCTGTCGTCGCCGCTGTAACGCTCATCTCCGAGCCACGTGTCCTCAGGGCCCCAGAAGATCTCCTCGGGCTCCCAGATGTCCTCTCGCCCGAAGCCGAAGCCGAACGTCTTGAAGCCCATCGATTCCATGGCACAGTCGCCGGCCAAGACGATCAGATCGGCCCAGGAGATCTTTCGGCCGTACTTCTGCTTGACCGGCCAGAGCAACCGGCGTGCCTTGTCGAGGTTGGCGTTGTCGGGCCAACTGTTGAGGGGGGCGAAGCGCTGAGCGCCGTCGCCGCCACCGCCCCGGCCATCGGCGATGCGGTAAGTACCCGCGGCGTGCCACGTCATCCGGATGAAGAGCGGCCCGTAGTGGCCGTAGTCGGCCGGCCACCAGTCCTGCGACGTCGTCATCACCGCGAAGATGTCCCGCTTCAGCGCGTGGAGGTCGAGGGTCTTGAACTCTTCTGCGTAGTTGAAGTCCTCGCCCATCGGATTGGCTCGGGGCGAGTGCTGGTGTAGGACTTGCAGGTCGAGCTGGTCCGGCCACCAGTCCCGGTTCGTCCTGGGTCGAGTCCCCTTGGGAGTCGGGGCGGGGATTACCGGGTTCTCGCTTTCGCTGACGCTGTCAGACATGTCGGTCCTTCTCCTCTCTTGCTGTTTCCTTCCGATGGCTCACTGCTCTTGAGCTTGGTTGCTCTGGATCCAAGGCTGTGTCGCCCAGCTGGTGTCGCACGCTGCGCTTCCGCTTTCAGCCGCCCGACGAGACAAAGGTTGCCGCCACACACTCGGGGCATCGGCCCCAGTAGCTGACCTCGGCTTCGTCGATCTCGTAGCTCGAGTCGTCGGCGGCCGTGAGGCACGGCGTGTCGCCGACCGCACAGTCCACGTCGACCATCCGTCTGCAGGTTCGGCAGATGAGGTGATGGTGGTTGTCACCGACCCGGCTCTCGTAGCGGGCCGGCGACCCGGCGGGCTGGATGCGCCGGAAGAGGCCTTGGTCGGTGAGGGCCGCGAGGGCGTCGTACACCGCCTGACGTGAGATGGCACCGATGTCGGCCCGTACGACCGTGTAGATGTCGTCCGCCGTACTGTGCGGTCGGTCGGACATCGCCCGCAGAACAGCCAGACGCTGGGCCGTGGCCCGTAGGCCGTGCCGGCGGAGAAGCGCATCGTTGTCAACGGATGTCTCCCCGGACATGCCCGGATCCTAATCCCCATGATGGAGTGAGTCTAGATCTGGCTGGATACCAGTTTCCGACTAGATCGTCATCCGGTCGATGACCGCATCGGGCACGTCATCGTCGTGCCGGCGGCTCAGACCCAAATGGTGATGCGTTGACACCTACATCGAGACGACGCTCGACCTGTCGGTAAAGATGGGCGGCCTGCCGACGCAGATCGTCAACATCGAGTTGGCTCTCATTGACTCATCGCCCTTCGAGTAAAGTAAATCATCCTCTAGCAGGATGCCTTTGGGGGAGGCCTTCTAGGACTTTGCGCGTTCGAGTCGGGAGTACCGGGTCTCGAATACGGGGAGCGCTCAGTCGCGCGGCCAAGAACGCCGACGTCCGGCAGCACCAAGCGGCTGTAGCTCGGTCTGAAGGATCTGGTCGGCCCGCGTGGGTCGGGCGACGGCAAATGCCGTCGTACCCCTTGCTTCCCACTGTCTGTACCACGGTTGCGCTCACCCGGGTCTCGGCTGCCATCACCTCGTACAGGCGGCGTGTGCCATGGGTTGCAGGGTCCGTGCTGGCGGCGTCGAGCACCGACCCGTCGGCACGACGTTGTCGATCACGATCACGCTCCCCGGGCGGGGAGAGCCGGAGCGCCCACTGGAAGTAGGCGGGGTTGTTGGATTTGTCCGCGTCGATAAGGGCAAGTCGAGGGGAGAGGACAATGCACGCTCGAGCTGAATCAGCGTCAGCTTGCCGTTCGCTTGAGTTCCCGTTCCACCGCCCGCCGAATCCACGCACTGACCGAACGATCGTCGGCCTCCGCACGGCGTTGCATCTCAGCGAGCATTTCCTCGGGGAAGCGGACAGGGACCATCTCGGTCAACCGGGGCTTCCGACGTCGGGCGGGCCCCTGCGGCATCTGGTTCTCAGGCTTCGACCGACGGGCTGACCGTGGGCGATCATCCGGCGCGAGCTCGGGAGCGCAGTTGCGTACTGCCCTGCCGATGAGCGTCGGAGCGCCCGGGAGGCGCGGCTTGATCTGATCATGAGACTGCCTTGAGGTTCGTGGTCGGCAAGGCGCGGCGGTGCTGAGTCGAGCTGCACGAGGCGCTGAAGCGAAGCGGACTCATCGGGGTCTCGGCCGCTCGGTGCCGCAGAGGGGCCCGTAGGAGCCCCGTGGGAGCCCCCTGGTGGTCGCAGTGTGCGCACCGGCCGGGTGCCGTACACCCCACAGCCGTGTTGGCTGTTAGAGTAATTAAGAGAAAACTAGTGATAGCTAAGGATAACTAGCGCAGGCGAGTAAAGTAAAGCTGATGCCAACTGCCGAAGAGCGGCTGGACCGCATTCGCAACGAGTACCCGCCCATCGTGACCACCGCTCAGGTCGCCGAGCTACTCGGCCTCAACCCCCGCACCGTGCTGCTGATGGTGGCCGACGGGCGGCTTCCGGCCAGTCGCCTACCGGGGAGCCGGAAGTTCCACTTCTTTCTCGACGACGTGATCGACACCCTCAAGCAGCACATGATCACGCCGCCGGCGCCTCCGCCTGTACCGCGCTCGCCAGCCAAGCGCGGCACAGCCAAAGCCGCCAAGGCGGCCAAAGCCAGCAAGGCCGCCAAGAAGCGCTCGCGATAGAGCGAGCCGGTGGTGCAGCCAATGGCTGGGCGCGACTTCTTGTGTCTTTTTCGTGTCCTGGCGGTGTCCTAGTGGTGTGTCCTTCAATTGCCGCGCGCTTGTTCGAGAACGACCCGCCCTCGTTTGACCTTGGCGATGATCTCATCTGCCGTCTTGGTCCACACGAAGGGCTTGGGGTCGTCGTTGTGGTTGGCG
>JALZJC010000132.1 GCA_030859945.1 Actinomycetota bacterium
TTTCTTCCTGCCCGGTGACTCGCTGTTGATCACCGCCGGCGTGTTCGCGGCCAAGGGTGACCTCCAACTGCCGGTGATCATCGTCGGCGTGTTCGTGGCCGCCGTGGCCGGGGACCAGGTCGGCTACGTCTTCGGCCGCCGGGCGGGGCCTGCGCTGTTCCGCAGGCCGGACTCACGCTTCTTCAAGCAGAGCCACGTGGAGAAGGCACGCCTCTACTTCGCCGAGCACGGTCCGAAGACCATCGTGCTGGCGCGCTTCGTCCCCTTCGTTCGAACCTTCGCGCCCATCGTCGCCGGCGTGGGCCGCATGCACTACCCCACCTTCGTGGCCTACAACGTGCTCGGTGGCCTGCTCTGGGGGGTGGGTGTGACCACCGTCGGCTACCTGCTGGGGGAGGCATTCGACGTCGATCGCTACCTCCTGCCCATCATCGCCGTCATCGTGGCCATGTCCCTCGTACCCGTGCTCAGGGAGGCCGTGCGAGCCCGCCGCTCTCGGGCGCGGGCCGAGTAGGGCACCGGGCGTTCGGCGATGCTGAGCACCCGCCACCTGAGGAAGACCTATGGCTCGACGGTCGCCATAGAGAACCTCGACGTCGAGATCCCTGCCGGGCGGGTGGGCCTCGTCGGAGCCAACGGGGCAGGCAAGACCACCCTCTTCCGCATGTTCCTCGGCCTGGCCCGACCCACCTCGGGAACGGTGGAGGTGGGAGGGCGCAACGTGGCCGAGGACCCCGTGGGCATCCGGGCCCGCATCGGCTACATGCCCGAGCACGACTGCCTGCCCCTCGACCAGTCCGCGGCCGACGTGGTGGCCACCTTCGGGGAGCTGGCCGGCCTCCCGGCCCGCGCCGCCCGCCAACGGGCATCGGACATGCTGGACCTGGTCGGGCTGGACGAAGCGCGTTTCCGGCCCGTGGGCACCTACTCCACCGGGATGCGCCAGCGCACCAAGCTGGCGCAGGCCCTCGTCGCCGACCCGGAGGTGGTGCTCCTCGACGAGCCGACCAGCGGGCTCGACCCCTCGGGGCGCGACGAGATGCTCGACCTCGTCGCTCGCCTCGGTGCCGACGCCATGTCGGTGGTGATGTCCACCCACGTCCTGGCCGACGTCCAGCGGGCGTGCGACCACGTGGTGATGCTCGACGGTGGAAGGCTGGTGGTGGCGGGACGAACCGGCACCCTGCTCGACACCACGGGCACCGTCGTGGTGGAGGTAGACGGGCCGGTCGAGGCTCTGGTCGCCGCTCTCAGGGCTCGGGGCTTCACCTGTGCCGTCTCGGGCAGCCGTGTCGAGGTCACCGCACCCGACCGCGATGCCGTCCTCGACGCCATCAGGGACGAGATGAGCGACCTCGGCCTGCCGCTCAACCGCCTGGCCACCCGCCTCACGTCGCTCGACGAGGTCTTCGTGCGACGAGCCACCGGATGAGCGAGCCGCCGGCAGTGGACAGGTGAGCGCGTGAGCGCCCCTGCCGGCCGCGTCTACGACCTCGGCTATCGCCGCTACGACGGTCCTCGCGGCGGCCGCCGGGCCGCGGTTCGAGCGCTGTGGCTGGGATCGCTCCGCCGATCCCTCGGGCTGCGCCGCTCGTGGAAGCAGAAGGTGCTGCCCTGGCTCCTCCTGGCCGTGGCCGCGGCCCCGGCGGCTGTCTTCGTGGGAGTCGGCTACGTCACTCGGAACACCCCTGCCGCCGACTTCGAGTTCATCACCTACCGGGACTACGTGGGGGTCTCCACCGCTCTCCTGCTGTTCGTGGCCGTCACCGCTCCGGACCTGATCTGCCCGGAACGACGTCAGCGGGTGCTGCCCCTCATCTTCAGCCGCCCTCTGACAGGTCCCGACTACGTCGTGGCCAAGGCCGGCGCCGTCTTCGCCGTGGTCTTCGCCTTCGGCTTCTTCCCCCAGGTCCTGCTGTTCGTGGGTCAGATGTTGGTGAGCGACGCCGCTCTCGACTACCTCCGCGACAATGCCGAGGTCCTGTGGCAGGCGCCCGTGGCCGTCGCCGCCCTCGCCGCCTACCTGGCCCTCCTGGGGACGGCCGTGGCGTCCCTGGCCAGCCGGCGCATGGTGGCCGCGGCCGCGTTCCTCGGCCTGATCCTGGTGAGCTCATCCGTCTCGGGCGTGCTCCTCGGTCCTTCGAGGCAGGGTTCGGCGGCCCTCGTCAACGTCATGGGCATCCCCCTCTTCATCCGGGACCTGGTTTTCCTCGGCCACATCGGCGCCGACACTCCACTCGTCGGCGTGGAGGGTGGGGGCGCCCTGGCCGCGGCCTGCTACCTGGCAGTCACAGGGGCGTGCGTGGCAGTGCTGCTGGCCCGTTACCGGTGGGCCGAGCAGTGAGCACAGCCGCCGCGGGACCGCGGCCAGGCTTCATGGACGACCCGGCGCTGGCGGCCGACCCCACGGTCGAGGTGAACGCCCTGTCGGTGTGGTTCGGCCCCAAGGTCGCGCTCTCGCAGGTCACGTGCTCGTTCGGGCCGGGCATCACGGGGCTGCTCGGCCCCAACGGCGCCGGAAAGACCACCCTCATGCGAGCCGTCGTCGGCCTGCTCCCTCCCGGTGACGGCACCGTGCGGGTGACGGGGCGCGATCCGAGGAGCGACCGCAGCACCCATAGGGCGCTGGCCCTCGTGCCCGAGGAGGAGGCCGTTCCCGACACCCTCACCGCTCGGGACTTCGTGCGCTACGTGGCCAGCCTGCACGGTGTGAGCGGGCGCGACGGGCCCGAGGCGGCGCTGGCCGAGGTGGGCCTCACAGACGCCGCCGATCGGCTGCTGCGGGAGTTCAGCAAGGGAATGCGCCAGCGGGCCAAGGTGGCCGCCGCTCTCGTTACCGATCCTCAGGTGCTCGTCCTCGACGAGCCTCTGAACGGGACCGATCCCATCCAGCGAGCGGCGCTCATCGACTTGTTCCGGCGCCTCGGCCACGAGGGACGAACCGTCGTGGCCAGCTCCCACATACTCCACGAGGTGGAGGCCATGTCCGCCAGGGTGGTCGTGCTCGTACACGGGCGCATCGCCGCCGCCGGTGACCATCGGGCCATCCGCGACGCCATGGCCGACCGGCCCCGCCGCGTGCTGGTGCAGGCCGGTCGGGTTCGCGAGCTGGCCGCGGCCCTGGTGGGCCTGGATGCAGTAGCCGGCCTGTCCGTGGACGGCGACCTTCTGACCGTGGCCACCAGCAGGGCGCGCGAGCTGGCGGTTGCCCTGCCCCGGTTGGCTCGCTCGGTGGACGCCCGCCTGCTCGAGGTCCGGCCTCTCGACGACTCGCTCGAGAGCCTGTTCCGGGAGCTGGTGCGGTGACGGCCGTGGTCTCCTACACCGTGCGGGCGTGCATGCCCGCCCGGCGCTGGACGGGTTTGGCCGTCCTCTTCGGCACGTGCCTGGCCTTCGGTGTCCTTGCCCACGTCCCCGACGGCGGCAGGGAGGCCGCCTTCGCCCGGGTGGCGTCAGTCGGCCTGTTCGGGCTGGTGCTGCCCCTCGCGGCCCTCGTCATCGGCGACGCCGTGCTCGGCGCCGACATCCGTCGGGGCACGTTCATGTTCACCTGGCTGTCGCCCGTTTCGCTGCTCACGCTCACACTGGGCCGCTGGCTCGGTGGCTCGGCGGTGGCGGTCGGAGCTCTGGCACCGGCCTTCGCACTGGCCGCCGTGGTGGGCGGGTCGGCAGGGTCGGCAGCTCCCGCGGCGCTGGGAGCATCGACCGGGGCCGTGGCCTACGTGGCCCTCTTCGTCGCCATCGGCGCCATGACCCGCCGGTCCACGCTGGTATCGCTGCTCTGGGTCTTCCTGTTCGAACGGCTCCTCGGAACCGCCCTCACCGGCATCGCCCAGCTGTCTCCCACCTGGGAGGCTCGGGCCGTCTTCACCGGGTTGACCGACGTGCCCGCCGACCTGGTGCGCCAGGGCATCCCGTCGGGCTGGTCCGCCGTGGGCCGTCTGTGCATCATCACTGTCCTGGCCCTGGCCGTGGCCAGGTGGCGCCTCGGGCACCTCCGGCTCACGGGCGCAGCGGACTGACCCATCGGATCAGGGTGACAGAGCGGGGGAGTTAGCCGGCAGCGCCGTCCGCGTGCTTAAGAGCGTGACGGCCAGCGGGAGGGCACGTGGGGAGTGGCTTCCGCCGGTTCCTCCTCGATGCCGGCGTCGCCGTCGGCGCAGGGCCTGGGCCCGTCGCCCATGGGGCCGGCGCCGGACGAGGCTTGGGGGTGGGCGACGGGTTCGCCTGTCCGGTCACCGGGCGGCGTGCCCGCGTCCAACCCCGGGCGCTGGCGCTTGGAGAAGGCTATGGCCCCACCCAGCACCACCAGGGCCGTGCCGGCCACGGTGAAGCGCACCAGGTCGTTGTCCTGCAGGTTGATGACCGCGGGCAGGATCAGTAGAGACACGAGGTTCATCACCTTGATCAGGGGGTTCAGGGCCGGCCCCGCAGTGTCCTTGAAGGGGTCGCCCACGGTGTCGCCGATGACGGCGGCCTTGTGGGCCTCGGACCCCTTCCCGCCCTCGTTCCCGTCCTCGATGTACTTCTTGGCGTTGTCCCAGGCGCCGCCGGCGTTGGACAGGAAGTTGGCCATGAGCTGGCCGGTGAGGATGACCGCGGCCAGGAAGGCGCCGAGGG
>JALZJC010000163.1 GCA_030859945.1 Actinomycetota bacterium
GCCTCATCGACACCCTCATGTGCCTGCGGGCTCTGGGTAACACCGTCATCGTCGTCGAGCACGACGAGGACACCATCCGCGTGGCCGACCACATCGTCGACATCGGTCCGGGGGCAGGTGAGCACGGAGGCGAGATCGTCTGCTCCGGTTCCCTGGACGACCTGCTGGCCTGCAGTCGTTCGATCACGGGTGAGTACCTCACGGGAAAGAAATCCATCCCCTTGCCGAGCATGCGCCGCGAGCCGAGAGAGGAATGGCTGGTGGTTCGCGGCGCCCGTGAGAACAACCTCAGGGACATCGACGTGGAGATCCCCCTCGGGTGCCTGGTCGCCGTGACCGGGGTGTCGGGGTCGGGGAAGTCCACCCTTGTCAACGACATCTTGTACCGGGTCCTCATGCAGCGCGTGTACCGGTCCAAGACCGTGCCTGGCCGCCACCGTGCCATCGAGGGCGTCGAGCATCTGGACAAGGTCATCAACATCGACCAGTCACCCATCGGCCGCACTCCCCGTTCCAACGCCGCCACTTACACCGGCGTGTTCGACGCCGTCCGCAAGCTGTTCTCCCAGACCGCCGAGGCCAAGGTGCGTGGCTACCTCCCCGGGCGCTTCTCGTTCAACGTCAGGGGTGGCCGCTGCGAGGCGTGCTCCGGCGACGGCACCATCAAGATCGAGATGCATTTCCTCCCCGACGTGTACGTGCCCTGCGAGGTGTGCAAGGGAGCCCGTTACAACCGCGACACCCTCGACGTCACGTTCCGGGGAAAGACCATCGCCGACGTCCTCGACCTGTCGTGCGAGGAGGCCCTCGAGTTCTTCGTCAACCAACCGGTGATCGCTCGACACATGCGGACGCTGGTGGAGGTGGGCCTCGGCTACGTGCGCCTCGGCCAGCCCGCGCCCACCCTCTCGGGTGGCGAGGCCCAGCGGGTGAAGTTGGCGTCGGAGCTGTCCAAGCGCTCCACCGGGCACACCATGTACATCCTCGACGAGCCCACCACCGGCCTGCACTTCGACGACATCCGCAAGCTCCTGGCCGTGCTGTCGCGGCTGGTGGACCAGGGGAACTCAGTGCTGGTCATCGAGCACAACCTCGACGTGGTGAAGACGGCTGACTGGGTGATCGACCTCGGGCCCGAGGGGGGCGAAGGGGGAGGCACGGTGGTGGCCGAAGGGACGCCGGAGAAGGTGGCCAAGACGCCGGACAGCCACACCGGGCGGTTCTTGGCCCAACCGCTGGGGATGTAACCTGAGAGGCGTGAAGGTCAAGCGGGCGTTCGCCGTGCTCGTAGTGGTGGCGGTGCTTGGCGGATCGGGCTGCAGCGGCGGCGTGAGCGTCGACGACAAGGGCGACGGCGTTCGGATCGAGGGCGACGTCGACCAGCAGCCCCCGCCGCCCTAGCAACCGCAGGTGCTCCAGCGACCCCCGCTGGGTGGCATCCCTGACGCGCCCGGGTCCTATCAGTTCAAGGACGGGGAAGGCCGCGTCATCTATGTGGGCAAGGCCAAGTCGCTCCGCCAGCGCCTGAACAGTTACTTCGGCAGTCTCGGCGCCCTCCCGCCCCGCACGGCCCAGATCGTGCAGTCGGCCACCAGCGTGGAGTGGATCCAGGTCAGCAACGACGTCGAGGCGCTGATGCTGGAGTACAACCTGATCAAGCAGCACCGGCCCCGCTTCAACATCCGCCTTCGCGACGACAAGAGCTACCCGTTCCTCGCCATAACCCTCGAGGACGAGTGGCCCCGAGCCATGGTGATGCGGGGCGTGAAGCGCAAGGGCGTGCGCTACTTCGGCCCCTACGGCCACGCCTACGCCATCCGGGAGACGCTCGACCTCCTCCTCCGGACCTTCCCCATCCGCACCTGCTCGGAAAACAAGTTCGCCCGTCACCAGCGCGAGGGCCGGCCCTGTCTCCTCTTCCACATCGAGAAGTGCGCCGGGCCGTGCGTCAAGGAGATCGCCCGGGAGGATTACGACGGCTTGGTGGCCGAGCTCGTCAGCTTCCTCGACGGCGACACCCAGCCCATCGTGCGGCGGCTCGAAGAGGACATGGGCAGGGCCTCGGCCACGCTGGAGTACGAGCGAGCAGCGCGCCTACGCGACCGCCTGGGGTCGGTGCGCAAGGCCATCGAGAAGCAGCAGATGGTCACCGAGCGGTCCGAGGACATCGACGTGGTGGGCGTGGCCGAGGACGAGCTCGAGGCCGCGGTGCAGGTGTTCTACGTCCGCCGGGGCCGGGTGGTGGGGCGGAAAGGCTTCGTGCTCGACAAGGTCGAGGACCTCTCCCGGGGGCAGCTCATTGCCAACGTGCTCCAACAGCTGTACGCAGAGGCGGCCCTTTCCCTGCCACGAGAAGTGCTGGTTCCCGACGTCCCCGAGGAGTGCGAGGTCATCGAGCAGTGGCTGAGCGGCCTACGAGGGTCGAGGGTGGAGATCCGGGTGCCTCAGCGCGGGAACAAGCGATCCCTGCAGGAGACGGTCACCCGGAACGCCCTGGAGGAGTTCACCCGCCACCGCCTGCGCCGCTCCTCGGACCACAACAGTCGGGCCCGGGCTCTCAACGCCCTCCAGGACGTGCTGGAGCTCCCGAAGTCTCCACTGCGCATCGAGTGTTTCGACATGAGCCACATACAGGGCACGGACTACGTGGGGTCGATGGTGGTGATGGAGGACGGGCTGGCCAAGAAGGCGGACTACCGCCGGTTCAAGGTGAGCACGGTGACAGGGAACGACGACTACGCGGCCATGGAGGAGGTGCTCTCCCGGCGCCTGACGGCGTTGCTGGCCGAGCGTGACCAGCCGCCGGAGGCCCGGCGCCGACGGTTCTCCTACCCGCCGCAGCTCCTGTTGGTGGACGGGGGTAAGGGCCAGCTCAGCGTGGCCCTGCAGGTGGTGGAGGATCTGGGGCTGGAGGAGGAGATCCCCGTGGCGGCCCTGGCCAAGCGGTTCGAGGAGGTGTACCTGCCGGGGCGGGCCGACCCTGTGCGGGTCCCCCGGAGCTCCGAGGCCCTCTACCTCCTGCAGCGCATCAGGGACGAGGCGCACCGGTTCGCCATCACCTATCACCGTCAGCTGCGAGCCAAGCGCATGACCCAGAGCGCCCTCGACGACGTTCCCGGCCTGGGCCCTGTCCGCAGGAAGCGCCTCCTGGCCGAGCTCGGCGGCATCAAGGCAGTGAAGGCCGCCCCCCTCGACACGCTGCTGGAGCTGCCGTGGCTGCCGGAGGCGGTGGCCAGGGCAGTGCACGACAAGGTCCACGGCGGCGCCGGGCGATGAGCGGTAACGATCTCTGGGAACAGCACGCCCGCTGGTGGCAGGACGGGTTCACCGGCGGCGTGGACCCCGAGTACGCCGAGCAGATCCTGCCCCTCGCGGCCGAGCACCTCGCCGGCGCTCGCCGGGTGCTGGAGGTGGGGGCGGGGGAGGGCCAGCTGTGCCGGCTGGCGGCGGGCACGTCCGGCCAGCAGGGTGGCGCGATCACCGTGGTGGGCATCGACCCGGCGCGGAATCAGCTGGAGGTGGCTCGCCAGCGTGGGGGCGGGCCTCGCTATGCCCGGGCCGCAGCCGCCCACCTGCCCTTCTCCTCCGGGGGCTTCGACGCCGTGATGGCCTGCCTGGTCTTCGAGCACATCGACCACGTCGACGAGGCCATCGCCGAGGTAGCCCGGGTGCTTGGCCCCGGGGGCCGCTTCCTCTTCTTCCTGAACCACCCGCTGCTCCAGACGCCCGGGAGTGGGTGGATCGACGACCACATCATCGACGAGCAGTACTGGCGCATCGGTCCCTACCTCAGAGAGGACACCACGCTGGAGGAAGTGGACAAGGACGTCTTCCTACCCTTCGTCCACCGACCCCTCTCTCGCTACGTCAACGCCTTGGCTTGGCAAGGCCTCCTCGTCTCCCGGATGGAGGAGCCGGCACCGCCTCCCGGGTTCCTGGCCCGCGCTGCGCAGTACCGCGATGCCGCCACCATCCCCCGCCTTCTCTTCATGCGGTGCGAGAAGCCGAGAGGGTGGGCCCCGGGACGTGACCAGGGCTGAGACAATGGGACCGGGACGATGGCGGAATACCTGATCATCACGGGCTTGTCGGGCGCGGGCCGGAGCACGGCGGCCGACACCCTCGAGGACCACGGGTGGCTGGTGATCGACAACCTGCCGCCGACGCTGATCCCCACCGTGGGCGAGCTGGTGGCCCGGCCCGGGAGCCAGAGGGAGAAGGTGGTCCTCGTCAGCGGTCGGGGTGGAGCCGAGTACGTGGACGAGCTCTCCGCCGCCATCGATCAGCTGCGGCAGGCGGGCAACCTTGTGGGTGTCCTGTTCCTGCAAGCCTCCGACGAGGTGCTGGTGCGGCGCTTCAAAGGAACGCGCCGGCGTCATCCTGTCGCCGCTGCCAGCGTGGGCGAGGGAATCGCTCGCGAGCGCGCCGCGCTGGAGGTCATCAAGCGTCAGGCCGACGTGGTGGTAGACACCACCGACCTGAACGTGCACCAGCTGCGAGACCGGGTGGTGGAGCTGTTCGAGCGGTCCGACTCGGCCGCCGGCATGCAGACGTCGGTGGTGTCCTTCGGCTACAAGCACGGCGTGCCCCTCGAGGCTGACCTGGTCATCGACTGCCGCTTCCTGCCCAACCCCCACTGGGTGGAGGAGCTGCGCCCCCACACGGGCCTCGACGAGCCGGTGCGCGAGTACGTCATGGCCCAGCCCGAGACCAAGGAGTTCCTCGCCAGGCTGGATGGTCTGTTGGAGCTGGTCCTCCCCGGTTACGCCAAGGAGGGCAAGGCCTATCTCACGCTGGCGGTGGGCTGCACGGGCGGGCGCCATCGCTCCGTGGCCCTTGCGGGCGAGATCGCCGCTGCCATGCAGGCCCACGGGTTCGAGCCGGCGGTGCATCACCGGGACCTCTACCGATGACGGGGCCGTCGTGACCGGTCCGAGCGTGGTGGCCCTCGGCGGGGGGCATGGGCTGGCTGCCACCCTGGAGGCCACCCGCCTCTACGCGGGGGACGTTACCGCCATCGTGAGCGGCGCCGATGACGGTGGTTCGAGCGGGCGCCTCCGGGACGACCTCGGCATTCCACCCCCCGGAGATCTGCGCCGGTGCCTGGTCGCGCTCGGGGAGCCGGGATCGCTCTGGGGGCGGGTCTTCGAGCACCGTTTCGACGCCGGCGAGCTCGAGGGCCATCCGGTGGGGAACCTCATCATCGCCGGCCTGGCCACCAGCACCGGGGACTTCATCGCCGCCCTCGAAGAGGCCGGACGGCTCGTAGGGGCTGCCGGGCGGGTGGTACCGGCAACGGTCACGCCCGTGGTGCTCAAGGCGCAGGCCGACGGAAGCCCCGTGGAGGGCCAGGTCGCCGTGGCCGGGGCCCGCCACATCACCAAGGTGTCCATCGTCCCCCCCGACGCCGAGCCACCCGCCCAGGCCCTCGACGCCCTGGCCCGCGCCGACCAGGTGGTGCTCGGACCCGGCTCGCTGTTCACCAGCATCCTGGCGGTGGTCGCGGTTCCCGCCCTGCGCCACGCTCTGGCCCGGACCACGGCGCCGAAGGTGTACGTCTGCAACCTCCGCCACCAGGTTCCCGAGACGGAGGGGTACGACGTGGCCGCCCACGTCGAGGCGCTCGGCGCCCATGGGCTGGACGTGGACGTCGTCCTCTGCGACCCCCGCGGCATGGCGAGGGGAGATGTGAGGGTGGCGTGCGTCGAGGCGGACCTGGCTCGATCCGACCGCCCTGCCCACCACCCGGCCAAGCTGGCCCGGGCTCTGTCCGCTCTGGTCGGATAGGGTCGAGGACACTCGAGAAGGAGGTCCCAACATGGCGGTACGAGTCGGCGTCAATGGCTTCGGACGGATTGGCCGCAACTTCTTCAGGGCGGCGCTCCGTTCTGGTGAGATGGAGGTCGTGGGTATCAACGATCTCGTCCCGGCCGACACCAACGCCCACCTGCTCAAGCACGACACCACCTACGGGATCCTGAGCGAGTCCGTCGAGGTGACCGACGACGGCATCTCCGTCGACGGGCGAAAGGTCAAGGTCTTCGCCGAGAAGGAGCCCAAGGCCATTCCCTGGTCCGACTTGGACGTGGACCTGGTGGTCGAGTCCACCGGCATCTTCACCGACGGGCCTTCCGCCTCGGGCCACATCGACGCCGGCGCTCCCTACGTCATGATCTCGGCTCCGGCCAAGGAGGTCAGCAAGACCTTCGTGTACGGGGTGAACCACGAGGACTTCGACCCCGACGAGGACAAAGTCACCTCCAACGCATCCTGCACCACCAACTGCTTCGTGCCCATGGTCAAGGTCCTCGACGACGCCTTCGGCGTCGGGAAGGGCCTCATGACCACGGCCCACGCCTACACCAACGACCAGAGCCTCCAGGACTTCGCCCACAAGGACCTGCGCCGGGCCCGCTCTGCGCCCAACAACATCATCCCCGCTTCCACGGGAGCGGCCCGGGCCACGGGGCAGGTGCTGAAGCACATGGAGGGCAAGCTCGACGGTACGGCGCTCCGGGTGCCGGTGCCGTGCGGCTCCATCACGGACTTCACCGCCGTGCTCGACAAGGAGACCTCGGTCGACGAGGTCAACGAGGCTTTCAAGGCCGCGGCCAGCGACGGCCCCATGGCCGAGATCCTCGAGTACAGCGACGCTCCCATCGTCTCGTCGGACATCGTGGGCAGCCAGGCCAGCTGCACCTTCGACTCCGACCTCACCTTCGTCAACGGCAACCTGGTGAAGGTCCTCGGTTGGTACGACAACGAGTGGGGCTACTCGTGTCGCCTGGTCGACATGGGCCTGATCATCGGCGCAGCCAACCAGAAGTAGTCGTGGAGATCCCCCAGTTGGAGGACCTTCCGGACCCGTCGGGCAAGAAGGTCCTCCTCAGAGCCGACTTCAACGTCCCCGTCTCCGACGGCGAGGTGGGCGACGACATGCGTATCAGGGCCACCCTCCCCACCATCGAGTGGCTCCAGGAGCACGGAGCCGAGGTGACGGTGTGCACCCACCTGGGCCGGCCCAAGGGCGAGCCCAACGACGAGTACTCCCTCGACCCCGTGCGGGAACGGCTGGAGGAGCTGGTGTCGGGCGTGGAGGTCATGGAGAACCTGCGCTTCGACCCCGGTGAGGAGGACAACGACGAGGACTTCGTGCAGCGCATCATCGAGGGCCAGGAGCTCTACGTGAACGACGCCTTCGGGGCGTCACACCGCTCACACGCCTCCATCGTGGGGCCGCCTCAACACCTCCCGAGTGCCGCCGGCCGGCTCCTCACCAAGGAGGTCGAGAGGCTGGGGGGACTGCTGGAGGACCCCGGCCGACCCTTCGTGGCCATCCTGGGTGGGGCCAAGGTGAGCGACAAGATCGGCATCATCAAGGCCCTGCTGGAGAAGGTGGACCGCCTCCTCATCGGCGGCGCCATGGCCTTCACCTTCCTGAAAGCCTCCGGCAACGACATCGGCGACTCCCTCGTCGAGGAGGACCAGGTCGACACCTGCAAGGAACTGCTCGAGACCGAGAAGATCGTGATCCCCGTCGACAACGTTGCTGTCAACGACGACGACGAGGTGGAGACCGTGGGCCAGGACATCCCTGATGGCTCCAAGGGCATGGACATCGGCCCCGACACCTGCGAGAAGTTCGCCGAGGAGATCAAGAAGGCCAAGACCGTGTTCTGGAACGGGCCCATGGGCGTTTTCGAGGACGAGCGCTTCGACGCCGGCACGAGGGCGGTGGCCGAGGCGGTGGCCGAGTCGGAGGGCTTCACCGTCGTCGGTGGTGGCGACAGCGCCAGCGCCCTCGCCCAGTTCGGCCTCGACGATTACGTCGACCACCTCTCCACCGGCGGGGGAGCGTCGCTCGAGTTCCTCGAGCAGGGCGACCTCCCGGGCCTGAAGGTGCTGCGAGAGGCTGCCGGTGGCTGAGAACGGCGGGGGTCGCAAGCCGCTCATGAGCGGCAACTGGAAGATGAATCACAACCACCTCGAGGCCATGCAGGTGGTCCAGAAGCTGGTGACCCGGCTGGACGGCAAGGCCTACGACGCCGTCGACGTATCGGTGCACCCGCCCTTCACCTGCCTGCGCTCGCTGCAGACCCTGATCGAGGCCGACAAGCTCTCCATCGTCCTCGGCGCCCAGAACTGCCACTGGGCGGAGTCCGGCGCCTACACCGGCGAGGTAAGTCCACCGATGCTGGCCAAGCTCAACGTCATCTATGTCGTCGTGGGCCACTCCGAACGGCGGCAGCACTTCGACGAGACCGACGACATGGTCAACAAGAAGGTCAAGGCGGTGCTCGAGGCGGGCATGACGCCCATCATGTGCGTGGGCGAGACGCTCGAGGAGCGAGAGGCGGGTGACGCCGCGCACAAGGTGAAGGGCCAGGTCAGGGCGGGCCTGGGGGGAGTCTCCGACGAGCAGGTGGGCGGGATGGTCATTGCCTACGAACCCATCTGGGCCATTGGGACGGGGGAGACGGCCACGGCCGACGACGCCCAGGAGATGTGCGAGGCCATCCGGTCGCTGGTAGACGGGACGTGGAGCGACCAAGCCGCTCAGGCGCTCCGCATCCAGTACGGAGGATCAGTGAACGCGGACAACACCGCCGAGCTCATGGACCAGCCCGACATCGACGGGGCCCTGGTGGGCGGGGGCAGCCTCGATCCCGACGACTTCGCCAAGATCGTCCAGTTCCAGTCGCCCTCCGACTGAACCTGGCGGCTGCTACCCTCGAACCGACGTGCTCACCGCGCTGATCGTGATCGTCCACGTGGCCGTCTCCCTGCTGCTCATCCTGCTCATCCTTCTCCACAGCGGCCGAGGGGGCGGGTTGTCGGACATGTTCGGCGGAAGCATGGGCACGGCGGCGGCCGGCTCCACAGTGGTGGAACGCAACCTCGATCGCATCACGGTCGCAGCCGCGGTTATCTTCGCCTTCACCACCGTGATCCTGGCCATACGTCTGCAGTGAACGCCCCGCGTGCGGCGGGTGCTCGATGAGGCGGGCGCTGTGGGCCGTGTTGGCGGTCACCATCCTCCTCGTACCGGCCTCACCGGGTGGGGGAGAGCGGGGAGCGCTGCGGGCCCAGCGGCCCGAGGAACCGGATCCGGGCAGGGTCCTGCGGGTAGGGGTCACCCGCCTACCCACCCTCGACCCGGCGCAAGCTCGCTCCGTGGACCAGATCCTGGTGGCCGACCAGCTGTTCGACTCGCTCACGACGGTGGAACCGACCACTCTGGAACCGGCGCCTGCTCTGGCCGAGCGGTGGCAGGTCTCGCCCGATCAGCGGCAATGGGACTTCGTCCTGAGGGTGGGAGCCACGTTCTCCAACGGGCGTCCGATCACCGCCGGCGACGTCAAGTACTCCTTGGAGCGTGTGGCCCGGCCCGGCTCCGGCTCACCGGTCGCCGACGTCCTGCATCCCCTGAGCGGCTATGACGCCTTTCGCAAGAATGCCGCGCCGCAGCTGGCCGGGATCACCACGCCGGCGCCCAACGTGGTGCACTTCAGCCTCGACGAGCCCTGGGCCGTTCTGCCCAGCGCCTTGAGCAGCCCGGTGTTCGGGGTGGTGGCCCCGGAGTCGGCCGAAGCGCAGGGACCCGGGCCAACCATCACCGACGAGCCGGTTACGAGCGGGCCATTCAAGGTGGGCCGGCAGAGAGGGGAAACGCTCGTCCTGACGCCCGCTCCCGGCACGACCACGAAGCTGGCGGGCATCGACGTGGTGCGTCTGAACGACCTCGGCACTGCCTACCAGTCGTTCAAGGACGGGGACCTGGACTTCGTACGAGTTCCTGCCGACGACATCACCGACGCCGGGCGCCGCTACGGGCGCCAGGGGTTTCGGCCCTACTTGGCCGAGCTTTTCTACGGTTTCAACCTGAAGAACCCGAAGTTCGCCGACCCCCGCTTCCGGGAGGCCATCGTGCGAGGGATCGACCGGCAAGCCATCGTGACCGCCATCTACCAGGGCACCGTCCGTCCCACCGACACCCCGGTGCTCGACGGCGTGCTCGGTTATCAGAACTACTCATGTGAGCGCTGCCGCCATGATCCGGTCCGGGCCCAGGCGCTGTTGCAGGAAGCGTTCAGGGGCAATCCGCCCCCGCCGATCTTCCTGGACTATGACGACGACGCCACCCAGGATGCCATCGCCAAGGCCATCCAGGCCAGCCTCAGGCAGGTCGGCATCACGGCCAACCTACGGCCCAAGGCGCCGCGGGAGTACGACGTGTTCGCCCTCTCCGACGAGACGGAGCTGCTCCGCTTGGGCTGGATCGCCAACTACCCGTCGATCGACGCCATCCTCCCGCCGCTGTTCAGGTCCGAGTCACCCGACAACCTCACCGGGTTCGCCAGCCCTGGTGTCGACAACCTGCTCAGGGCGGCGCGGGGCGAGAGCGACCCGTCCCGGCGGCTCCAGCTGTACCAGGACGTCGAGCGCGGGATCATGGAGCAGGTACCGGTCGTGCCCCTCGCCCAGTTCAACGTGCACTCCGTCATCGCCAAGCGGGCCAAGGGTGTGAAGCTGAACAGCTACGGCAGCTTCGACGCCGCCGCCGTGCGCGTGGGCTGACGGCGGGTCAGGCCGGCGGGGACGGCGCGGTAGAGTGACGCTCCCCGCCGGCCTCGTGCCGGTACATCGGTCGGAGTGGCGGAATAGGTAGACGCGCTAGCTTGAGGGGCTAGTGCCCGAAAGGGCGTGGGGGTTCAAGTCCCCCCTC
>JALZJC010000173.1 GCA_030859945.1 Actinomycetota bacterium
AGTCCGCACGCCGGGCTCTGGCCTATCAGGGGCTGGTCGCCGGAACCCCCATCCGCGACATCGAGGTGAACACCGTCTTCATCGGCTCGTGCACCAACGCGCGGATCGAGGACCTGCGGGCGGCGGCTGCCGTGGTCGAGGGCCGCAAGGTGAAGGCCGGCCTGCGGACGATGGTGGTGCCAGGGTCGATGCTGGTGAAGCACGAGGCTGAGAGCGAGGGCCTGGACCGCGTGTTCCGCGACGCCGGCTTCGAATGGCGCGAGGCCGGGTGCTCCATGTGCCTGGCTATGAACCCGGACAAGCTGGCGCCTGGCGAGCGTTGCGCCTCCACGTCCAACCGCAACTTCGAGGGGCGCCAGGGCCCGGGTGGGCGCACCCACCTGGTGTCGCCTGCCGTCGCCGCCGCCACCGCCGTGGCCGGGCACTTCGCCACCCCCCAGGACCTGTAGAGGAGGAGCTACCGATGCATCCGATAAGAACCATCACCGCCAGGGCCGTACCGCTGGCCCGATCGGACGTGGACACCGATCAGATCATCCCCGCCGAGTGGCTGAAGCGCGTGGAGCGCACCGGCTTCGGCGAGGGCCTGTTCTCGGAGTGGCGGAAGGACCCCGACTTCGTCCTAAACCGTCCCGAGCACGCTGGCGCGCGGGTGCTCGTGGCCGGCCCCAACTTCGGCACCGGATCATCGCGCGAGCACGCCGTGTGGGCCCTCACGGACTACGGCTTCGAAGCCGTGGTGTCCTCCCGCTTCGGCGACATCTTCCGCACCAACTGCACCAAGGCAGGGCTGGTGCCGGCCGAGGTGAGCGAGGAGGAAGCCGCGTCCCTGCTGGCCGCCGTGGAGGCCGATCCCGATCTCGAGGTCACGGTCGACGTGGAGTCCAAGTCGGTGCGGGCCCCGGGCGCGGGGATCGAGGCCGCCTTCCCCCTCGACGACTTCACCCGCTGGCGGCTTCTCGAGGGCCTCGACGACATCGGCCTGACCCTTCGCCACGCCGAGGCCATCGACGCCTTCGAGCGGGGCCGCCCCGCCTGGCTTCCTTCGGCGACGGGGTAGAGGGCCCTGCCGGGCGAGGTGGCGACCCCTACCGCATCAGGGGGTGAAGTGGTCGATGGGCCTGCGGCGGTCCTTCCTGGCCCGGACCTGGACGAGCTTGTTGGTGGCGTGGAGGAACGCCCGCGCCGACGCCTCGACGACGTCGGTCGAGACACCGCGGCCGGAGACCTTCACGCCGTCGGAGACGAGCTGCACCACCACGTCGCCCAGTGCGTCGATGCCACCGGTCACCGAGGACACGTTGAAGTCGGTGAGGGTGGCGTCAACCCCCGACGCGGCCTTGATGGCCGCGCAGGCGGCGTCGATCATGCCGTCGCCCTCACTGGTGGCCTCGGCCTTGACGCCATCGTGAGTGAGCACCACGCGGGCCCTGGGAAGGCCCACGGTGCCGCCGGTGACCTCGAGGGACTCCAAGGTGAAGGCGGGCTCGACACCCCCACCGCCGATCTCCTCGGCCACGATGGCCTCCAGGTCGGCCTCACTGATCTGCACCTTGCGGTCGGCCAGCTCCTTGAACCTGGTGAAGGCGGCGTTCAGGGCATCGCCCTCCACGGACAGTCCCATCTTCCTCAGAGTGTCGGCGAAGGCGTGACGGCCCGAATGCTTCCCCAGCACGATCTGGGCCCCCTCCTGGCCGACGGAGCTGGCCTCGATGATCTCGTAGGTGCTGGTGTCGGCCAGCACCCCGTGCTGGTGGATGCCCGACTCGTGGGCGAAGGCGTTGCGCCCTACGACCGCCTTGTTGAACTGCACGGGGTAACCGGTGAGCCGGCTGACGAGGCGGCTGGTGCGGGCCAGCTCCTCGGTGCTCACGCCGACCTCCACGCCCGGGAACTGGTCGGGTCGGGTGTTGATGGCCATGACCACCTCCTCCAGGGCGGCGTTGCCGGCTCGCTCGCCGATGCCGTTCACACACACCTCCACCTGGCGGGCGCCGGCCTGGACGCCGGCCAGGGAGTTGGCGGTGGCCAGGCCCAGGTCGTTGTGGCAGTGCGTGGAGACGACGAAGTCACCGGTGATCCCCCGGCGTACGTACTGGATCAGGGCGCCGAAGTCCCAGGGGATGCCGTAGCCGACGGTGTCGGGGATGTTCAAGGTGGTGGCTCCGGCATCCACCGCGGCCTGCAGGACCTCCATCATGAAGTCGAGCGGCGTGCGGGTGGCGTCCTGGGGGCTGAACTCCACGTCATCGGTGTGCTCCCGGGCCCTGGCCACGCCGGAGCTGGTCTCGGCGACCACCTGCTCGGGCGTCATCCGCAACATGTGCTCCATGTGGTTGGGGCTGGTGGAGATGAAAACGTGGATACGAGCCCGATGAGCGTGACGGAGCGCTTCCCAACAACGGTCGACGTCCGCCAGATGAGTGCGCGAGAGGCCGGCGATCACCGGGCCCTGCGCATCCCTCGCGCCGACCACCCGGGCGATGGTCTCCACGGCCTCGAAGTCCCCCTGGCTGGCCACGGGGAAGCCGGCCTCCACATAGTCCACCCCCAGGCGGGCCAGCTGCTCGGCGATCTCGAGCTTCTCGGCCACGTCGAGGGAGATGCCCGGCGACTGCTCGCCGTCTCGCAAGGTGGTGTCGAAGATGGTGAGGCGCTCGGCCATGGCTGGTTCGTCCTTTGCTGATTCGTGGGCTCTGTTGTCGGTTGGGGATTCGGTGGCAAGAAAAAACCTCCTGGCCTTGACGGCGCAGGAGGTTGAGGCGAGCCCCTATCTGGGAGCTCGCCGCTAGGTAAGGAGGAGGCCGGTGAAGCTGAAGGGGGGATCGTGGCGATACATGACTTGGTCATGGTCGCAGGCGAGAAGGTGAGTCGTCAAGGTACGGTGTCGGTCGTGGTGCGACGGTCATTCCGTATGGGCCTGTGGCTGGGACTGCTCGCCGGCATCCTCTTCGCCGTGATGAAGATGGTGCAGACGCGGCGGGAGGACCAGGAGTGGGCTCCGGAGTCCGCCGAATGGCCCCCGGTCGAGACGGCGCCGTCTTCGAGCCCCGACGCGCTGACGCCGATGCCGCCCTTGGACGACGAGCTGCCGTCCCCTTTGGTAGAGGACCTGGAACCCGTGGAAGAGGTTCCCGGGCCCGTCGCCCCGCCAACCGTGACCAAGGAGCCAGTGGTCAGGAGAGCGGCGCCGGTCGAGAAGGCGCCGGCCGAGAAGGCGCCGGCCAAGAAGGCGGCGGCCAAGAAGGCGACCAAGGCGCGGGCCAAGAAGGCCAAGGCGGCCAAGAAGGCCAGGAAGGCTGTCCCTACGTTGGCGTGGGTGGACGCCGACGATGGGGTCTGTCCCCCGTCCCACCCGGTCAAGGCCAAGCTGTCGAGCCGGTTGTTCCACCTGCCCGGGATGGCCTTCTACAACCGCACCAACGCCGAGCGCTGCTATGTGGACGAGGAGTCAGCCGTCAGAGACGGCTTCACCAAGTCGAAGCGGTAGCGCCCCGCGGAGGGGCCTTGTGCGCCCTAGTCGTGGACCACGCAGTGGACGTCGAGTATCCCCGGGGTCTCGACCAGCCGCTCCACCACCGGCGCGGGGACGGGACCGTCGGTGGCCAGCACCATCAGGGCCGTCTCTCCCGTGGGCGACTTCCCGAGCGCCATGTTGGCGATGTTGACCCGGGCCTCGGCCAGGGCCCCGCTGACCAGAGCGATCATGCCGACGCGGTCGTCGTTGTGGATCACCAGCATGTGCCGCGTGGGCGGGACCTCCACCTTGTGGTCGTCCACCATTACCAGTCGGGCCTCGCCCCGCACGCCGACAAGCGTTCCGGCCACCGCATGGCGATCACCTCTGAGCGTGATCAGGTTCACGTAGTCATGGGCCGTGGAGTTCTTCGACTCCTTGACCTCGAGGCCCCGATCGGCGGCCAGCTGCGGAGCGTTGACGTAGGAGACCGGTTCCTCGATACCGCTCGAGAGCAGGCCCTTGAGCACCGAAAGGGTGAGGATACGGGTGTCGTAGTCAGCAAGCGCTCCCTGGTAGTCCACCTCCAGGACCGGCGGGATGCCCTGGTTCAACGAGGCGAAGACCCTTCCCAGGCGCTCGGCGATGGGCAGGAAGGGCCGCACCGTCTCCGACGCCTCCGTGGCGCTCAGGTTCACGGCGAAGGGCACGAACTCGCCGGCCAGGGCCAGGAGGACCTGCTCGGCGATGGTGATCCCGGCCTTGTCCTGGGCTTCCCTCGTGCTGGCGCCCAGATGAGGCGTCACCACCACCTCGTCCAAACCCATCAGCGGCGAGGAGGTGGTGGGCTCCTCGGAGAACACGTCGATGCCCGCCCCGGCCACCTGGCCGCCGCGCACGGCTTCTGCCAGGGCCTCCTCGTCGATGATCCCGCCCCGGGCGGTGTTGATGATGCGCAGGCCCGGCTTGGCGCGGGCGAGCAGCTCCTTGCCCACCATGCCCATGGTGTCGGGCGTCTTGGCCACGTGGAGGGTCACGAAGTCGGCCTTGGCCACCAGCTCCCCGAGGCTGGCCACCGGCTCGGCGTTCAGCTGGCGAACGCGATCGGGGGACACGAACGGGTCATAGGCCATCACGTGCATGCCGAAGGCCTGGGCTCGATGGACCACCAGTACCCCGATGCGGCCGAGGCCCACCACTCCGAGGGTCTTGCCGTTCAGCTCGACACCTTCCCACCGCGATCGCTCCCACTGCCCGTTCCGGAGCGCGGCGTGGGCCTGAGGGACGTTGCGGGCCTGGGCCAGCAGGAGAGCCATGGTGTGCTCGGCTGCCGACAACACGTTGGACTGGGGGGCGTTGACCACCATCACACCCCGGCGGGTGGCCGCGGCCACGTCCACGTTGTCGAGACCGATACCGGCCCGACCTACGACCACGAGGTCGTCGACGGCCTCGAGCACGGACGCCGTCACCTGGGTGGCGGAGCGGACGATCAGGGCCTGGGCCCCCCGGAGCCCTGCAACCAGCTCCTCGCCGCTCAGTCCCGGTCGTTCGTCGACCTCGTGGCCGGCCTCGACCAGGGCGCTCAATCCTCGATCGGCGATCTTCTCGGTGACGAGGATGCGGGCCATCGGCCCATGCTGGCCGACCCAATCCCCCACCGCCAACTCCTCGAGGGGCCCTTGTCACGGCCCTTATTCGTGCGGGACCTTCTCCGGGCCCTGGTTGCGGTAGGTGCGGGTGAACAGGTCAAGGGCGTCGGGCTCCACATTGCCGCAGAGGAGCCGGCGGCCCCATGCCGTTGCGGCCACGGTGGTGGGCAGGGAGGGACGGGGGACGACGAGGACGTCGACCTCGTGGCGACCGGCAACGTCGAGGAGGGCCTGGCGGTCCTCCTCGGAGAGGTCGGGGCGGTGCCACAAGATCACGTAGCCGTGCTCCAAGGCGTGCACGAGCTGACCGTCGGGGGGGACCTGGCCCTGGCTGTAGATGGCGCGCCGGGCCGCTTGAGGGTCGTGGTTGCCGCCGGCCGGCGGGTCGACCTCGTAGGTGGGGTTGGGCACGTGGTTGTCCGGGACCGGGTCGGTGGGGTCGGCCCTGGTGTCGAAGGTGCAGGATCCGGCGGTGAGCTGGCGGCGGGTCTCCTCTCCTTGACTGCGATCAGCAAGGACCCGCACGGCCACACCCGCCACGAGGGCGACGAAGATGCCCCCGATGGCCACACGCACCAGGAGGCTCTTGCGCCGGCGGGCCCGGCGCGCCGCCTCGATGCGCTGCGACCGGCTGGGTTGCGACCTGCTGCGCTGGGATCTGCTGCGCTGAGATCCGCTGCGCTGGGCCTTGGAGGTCTGAGACCCCGAGCCCCTGGCGCGCCCGGATGACGAGGGTGGCTTGGCCGTGGTGGACGTCGCCGCGGCCCGCTTGGCAGCCTGGTTGGCCGCCGGTGAGCGTGTACCGCCGGGACGCTTCTTCTTGCCCTTCTTGGCCACGTCCTACCCGCCCTGCCGTCCTACTCGGCGAGGAGCTTGGCGATACGGGTGATGCCCTCGGCCAGGTCATCGTCGCCGAGGGCATAGGAGAAGCGCGCATAGCCGGGAGCGCCGAAGGCCTCGCCCGGCACGATGGCCACCCTCGCCTCGTCGAGGATGACCTCGGCCAGCTCCAGCGTGGTGGTCGGGCGCCGTCCGCGGATGTCGGAGCCCAGCACCTCCGTCATGGAGGGAAAGGCGTAGAAGGCGCCCTCGGGATGGAGGCAGGAGACGCCGGGGATGTCGGACAACATCTCGTGGATGCGCCGGCGGCGGCGATCGTAGGTGTCTCTCATCTCGGCTACAGCAGCAAGGTCCCCGGACACCGCGGCCAGCGCCGCCCGCTGCGACACGTTGGCCACGTTGGAGGTGGCGTGCGACTGGAGGTTGGCGGCCGCCCTCACCACGTCGGCAGGCCCGATCAGCCAACCCACCCGCCATCCCGTCATGGCGTAGGTCTTGGCCACTCCGTTGGTGACGACGCATCGCTCAGCCAGCTCCGGCACCACCACCGGCATCGAGTGGTGGGTGCTCGGCCCGTACACGAGATGTTCGTAGATCTCATCGGTGACTACCCACAGCCCCTGGTCGACGGCCCATCGACCGATGGTCTCCACCTCCACCCGGGGATAGACGGCGCCCGTCGGGTTGGACGGTGAGACGAACAGCAAAGCCTTGGTGCGGGGAGTGCGAGCCGCTTCCAGCTGCTCGACGGAGACGCGAAAGCCGGTGCCCTCGTCGGTGTCGACTACCACCGGCACGCCGCCGGCCAGGGCGATGGACTCCGGGAAGGTGGTCCAGTACGGAGCTGGGACGATCACCTCGTCGCCCTCGTCCAGCAGGGTGGCGAAGGCGTTGTAGACGGCGTGCTTACCCCCGTTGGTGACCAGCACCTGAGATGCCTCCACCTCGAACCCGGAGTCACGGGCCGTCTTGGCAGCGATGGCGGCCCGCAGCTCGGGGAGCCCCGCCGCCGGCGTGTAGCGGTGGTTCTTGGGATCCTGGCAGGCGGAGACCGCTGCCTCCACGATGTGGGGAGGCGTGGGGAAGTCCGGCTCCCCGGCGCCGAACCCGATCACGTCCTCCCCGGCGGCCTTGAGGGCCTTGGCCTTGGCATCGATGGCCAGGGTGGCCGACTCGGCGACGGCAGAGATGCGGGCAGAGATGCGTGCCATGGCTGCCATGCTGTCACAGTGACCTCGACCCCGATGCCGCCCGACATCCGCATCCCGCCCTCGCTCCTCCCGTCCGACGGCCGCTTCGGCTCCGGCCCATCGAAGGTGCGGCACGAGGCTGTTGCCGCCCTCGCGCAGGCCGCTCCTGGTTACCTCGGGACCAGCCACCGCACTGAGGGGGTGCGGTCCGTGGTGAGGCGGCTGCGCGATGGGCTGACCGCCCTGTTCGCCCTACCCGAAGGTTACGAGGTGGTGCTGGGCAACGGCGGCGCCACGGCGTTCTGGGACGTGGCCACGTGCTGCCTGGTGAATCGCAGGAGCCAGCATCTCTCGTTCGGGGAGTTCTCGTCGAAGTTTGCCGCTGCAACCTCGGCCGCTCCTCACCTGGAGCAACCCGAGGTGATCGAGTCGCGGCCAGGAACCCATCCCTCCCCCGTCCCCAGCGATGCCGTCGACCTCTATGCCCTCACCCAGAACGAGACTTCGACCGGGGTGTGCATGGGCGTGGCCCGGCCCGAGGGGGCGGCCCCTGGGCAATTGGTGGCCGTGGACGCGACGTCGGCCGCAGGCGGTCTGCGGGTGGATGTAACCCAGACCGACGCCTACTACTTCGCCCCTCAGAAATGCTTCGGTGGCGACGGTGGCCTCTGGCTGGCACTGCTGTCGCCGGCGGCCATCGAGCGGGCCGAGCGACTCGGAGGTGCGTCGGACCGGTGGGTGCCCGCCTTCCTCGACCTGCGGATCGCCATCACCAACTCCCGGCTCGACCAGACGTACAACACCCCCGCCCTCGCCACTCTCTTCCTCCTCGCCGACCAGCTGGAGTGGATGCTTGCCGGTGGTGGGCTCGAATGGGCGGCGTCTCGCTGCGACCGCTCGGCCGAGCACCTCTACGGCTGGGCCGAGTCCTCGGCGTACGCCTCGCCCTTCGTGGCCAAGCCCGACGAACGCAGCCCCGTGGTGGGAACCATCGACCTCGACTCCGCCGTCGACGCTCGACGCGTGTGCCAGGTCCTGCGGTCGAACGGCATCGTCGACACCGAGCCCTACCGCAAGCTGGGCCGCAACCAGCTGCGCGTCGCCATGTTCCCCGCCGTCGAGCCCGACGACGTGGCCGCCCTCACCGCCTCCGTCGACCACGTGGTGGAGAGGCTCCAGTAGGCGCCCTGCCCTGCCGCGCTCTACTCGGAGAAGGCGGCCGTGTCGATCCACTCCGACTTGACGAGCACCCACCAGTCCTCGGCCAGCCTGCGCAGGATGAACTCGTAGGGAATCCATCCGTACCCCTTGTCCCCCCAGCCCTGGCCCCAGGAGTTGCGGATCAGGACGGCCCCAGTGGTGGTCTGGCCCCCCTTGATCTGGACGGAGTCGTCGTAGCCGACGGCGGCCACCGCATGGCCACCCACGACGCGGTCCCCCTTCCCGGGGAAGGGGATCTTGCCCGTGCTCGATGCCTGCTTGATGGAGTCGTAGACGGTGAAGCCGAACATCGACGGCACCCCCGCCGCCAGGTGGCTCTTGATGGTGTCGAGAAGGGCCTGGGGGCTGAGCCCCGGGGTGTCGAGCCGGTAGTACTTCTCGGCCTGGAAGCTCTGCCCCAGGGCGTACAGGAAGGCCGGCGGCTCCTTCTCGTAGTCGGTGATCTTGTACGGCCAGTACCGCTCCGGCGGGACCCCGAAAAGGGCGAGGGCTCCCATCACCGACCTCAGGTAGGCGCCGGTGTCACCGGTCCAGCCCAGCATGTTCCGCGTCACCTTGTAGACGAACAGGCGGGAGCCGTCGAGGTGCTTGCCGAAGGCTCGGCGCTCGAAGTACTCCACGATGCCGACCGCGGCCTGGGCGGTGCACGAACCGATGGACTGCTGGTCCTCCACCGGGGAGCACCACTGGCGAAGGTCGACGCTGCCCGGAACCTGCGCCGGCTTGGCCCCGAGGCCGCCCAGCTTGCCCACGATGGCCGCCACCTCTTCGTCCTCGATGGTGTAGTCCCGGATGTCGGGCAGGTCGGGCACCCAACCCAGGCCGTGCTCCCACTCCTGCCTGCCCGGCCCCGTGGCCAGCACCGCGTCGTCGAGCAGGGTCCCACCCTTCTCGCCCATCGGATCCATGTGCACGCCTCCCTCTGGTTCAACGTCAAAAACGATTGGTTGCCCTTGTCATTGGCCGGCCGGTCGTCGCTTCCCTGCTCTTTACGATGCCAGCGGTGGGATCCCTAGGTCACGGGCGCCGTCCACGTGGTGCTCCACGTCTGCTGCCCGATCACGCCGTCGACCTCGAGTCCCTTCTCGGCCTGGAACTTTCGGCAGGCGGCCTCGCTGGCCGGCCCGTAGGCGCCGTCGGCGGTGACCTTCCAGCCTCGCTCAGCCATCCGCGCCTGCCACATGCGCACGTCCTCCCCCTGCATGATCGGAGGCTGGCGGATGAGACGGCCGGGCCACGGCGGTGCGCCCGACGGAGAGGGCGGAGGGGGAGCGGCCCCTCCCTCCAGCACGGGGTACCCGTAGCCGACGATCCCCGCAGAACGGCGGCGGCGCCATACCCCACCACCGTCACGCTGGGAGCCAGCCGAGCCCCGTGACGTATTTCCCTCGATGGTGTCTATGAACCCGGGGCCCACGCCGACGACCAGACCGACGTGATGGATCCGGGGGCCGCTGAACTTGAAGAACACGTGGGCACCCGGTTGCGGCGCTTGGCCCCACCGGCCCTGCTTCCTGAACCACGCCGCACCTGCGGGGGTATAGGCGTAGCCCTTGCTGCTCGAGGCGGGTTGCGGTGCCCCACACTCGAAGAAGACGAACGAGAGCCACGCGGCACAGTACGGCTGGTTGGGGACTCCGTACCACCGGCCCCACGGGCTCTCGTTGTTCGGGCCTTCGCAGAACCCGACGTCTCGGCCGGCGCGATCTATGACCTGTTGGACGGTCGCCATCTCAGACTCCCTGGTCGGGCTGTTCCTCGGGGTCACCCTCGACCCAACCGTTGTCGGTGCGCTCGAGCAGCGACGCCTCGAGGGCCACGGACTCGTCGTCCGAGGGGTTGCCGAAGATCTGCTCAACGACCTGCTGGACCTCGGGAGGATCCGTGTAGTCGATGACAGGAGGGGGCTGGGTCTCCATCAGCACTCCTTTCTGGAGTCGCACGTGGCACGGTGATCTTATGCCTCTCGCCATATGGCGCCTAGGGGGTGTCCTCCTTTTTTCGCCAAAGTGCCGCCCGGTAAAGCGACGCTGTCCGTGACAAGACGTCGGGAGGAAGCGGAGATTGAACGCACAGAGCGGCCACCCGCTTCCCCCCCGCACCCGCCGGCCGGCCTGTTCCTGCCATTGACCCCTATTCGCCTCGAGGTCGCTCAGCCGTTGCCACGCAAATCATCCCGGCCTACGATCGCCCAGGACTCCTGAAAGCCGGAAGGCGTGAAGGGCTGGGACAGATGGCCGACACTGCCGGGACAGAGCAGGCGTACAACGCCCAGCCGCGATGGTCCGATCGCATGGGCCGCCTGTCGCTCCCTCTCATGCTGGTCCTTGCCGTGCTCGTCATCCTGGTGCCGACCATCTTCGCCAAGGGCGACAGTCGGGTCTTTCTCCTCAAGGTCGCGAGTACCGGCCTCCTGGCTTTTCTGCCTGGCTGGCTCTACCTGCAGTTCATCAAGAACAAGGGCCAGAGCCTGTACGACGAGTACGTCCTCAACCTGTTCCGTCTTCACATCGACGAGTACGCCAACCTGCCGGCGCCTCCCCAGCACACGAGCTACTACCAGTTGTGGAAGACCGAGCACAGCCGGCTCGCCACCAAGAGCAAGGACAACCTGTACCGCAAGAAGTTCGAGGCGATCTACGGCAAGAGCTCCGTCAGCACGTCCAGCCTCATCTACGGACGCCAAGTGCGGGATCGAGCCGAGACCTTTTCTCCTGTGCTCTTCGCCACCGTCCTCCTCTGCCTGGGCTGGGTGCTGGTCCTGGACCCCGAGTTCTACAGAGGGATCGATGTCTTCGGCGACCTCTCTTTGCCCGGAGGACCCGAGCTTCCTTCGCAAGCTCTGAAGTTCGGTTTTCTCGGCGCCTACTCGTTCATCCTGCAGGATCTCATCCGTCGCTACTTCCGCGACGACCTCAAGACGGGCGCCTACATCTCCGCCGTCGTCCGCATCGTGTTCGTGACGCTGGTCGTCACCGCCGTCGACCTGCTCTGGCCCGACCCATCTGCTCAGGAGAACGTGTTCGCCTTCCTGGTGGGCTTCTTCCCGCAGGTGGGCCTCCAGGCCCTCCAGGCCGCGTTGGCCAAGCCACTGGGGAAGCTCATCCCGAGCGTCAAGGCCAACTACCCCCTGAGCGAGCTGGAAGGGCTCAACATCTGGTACGAGGCCCGTCTGGCCGAGGAGGGCATCGAGGACATGCAGAACCTGGCCTCGGCCAACCTGGTCGACCTGCTCCTGCGCACCAGGGCGCCGATCGCGCGGCTCGTCGGGTGGATGGACCAGGCCTTCCTGTGCCTGTGCCTCCCGAGCTCCCAGGCTGACAAGAGGTCGTCCTCTCGCCACCAGCTCCATGCTCTGGGCATCAAGTACGCCACCGATCTGGAGCAGGCGTCGGAGCGCATCCAGTCCGATTCCGCCTTCCGTGCCAGCGTCGGTAGAGCCCTCGGCGTGGAGGAGGCCGTGACGCCGGCGGTAGTCGCGTCGATGCTGGCGTCCCTTCACGGCGAGATCAACCTCTGGCACGTGCGCGAGTTCAAGCGTCACGCGTGGCTGGCGGGAAGCGAACCTCAGGGGAACCTTGCCGAGGCCGAGGTGGCCGGAATCGATGGGCGTCCCGCTCCCCGTGCACCCGACCCGCAGGCCGTCGAGGCAGAGGCCGTCGAGGCACAGGCCGTCGAGCCTCCGGGCAAGGCCCAAGACGCCAGGCGTCTTGTTCCTGGAGCGTCGGTCCCGGATCAGGCGCCGGCGCGCGCCGAGTGAACCTGCAGGGCGAAGCGCTCGGTCACCGACTGCTCCCCGGACCACTCCTGCCAGTGCTTCAACGCGATGGCACCGCGGCCTGGAGCCTTGGAGCGGAACCGGAGCTCCCGTGTCCCCCCGCTGCCGATCTGCGGGTTCGGGTCGAGGGAGAACGAGTCGTCCTCGGTCTCGAGCAGCGGCTCGTCGACCCTCTCGAGAAACCACCTGTACCCGGTGGTCGGGTTCTCGGGAAGGCGGATGACGATCACGTCGCCGACGCCGACGTTAACGGTCTTTCCGTTGTCGGCTGCACTCAACGTTTGCGTCGACATGACGATGATCGGCGGCATTTTACCCCCCTTCACGCCGATCCAGTCAGCGACGTGGGCGCCCCCAACCGGCACTCGACCGACGCCGGGTGCGGTCCCGCCGGTGAGGCCCTGTCGGCCCTCTAGGCGCGGCGGCGGGCCTGCCTCGGTGGCGGTGACGGTGCCGGGCCTTCCTCCATCGCAGCCAGCTCCTCGAGCGGCATCGGTGCCGGAGGGCCCCCGATCCCCTGCAGCTGGCCCAGGGGGGCAGGTTCGGGCGCAGCCTCAGCCGTGGTGGCCTGGAGCTGCTCGATGGGCAGCGGGGGTGGCGGGCCCATGGCGGCCCCTTGGCTGACCTCCGCCGTGGCGGCCGCCAGTTCCTCCGGCGAGAGCGGGGCAGGCGCACCCTCGCTGGTGGCTGAGGTCGCTGCTTGTAGCTGATCCAGGGAAAGGGGAGCCGGCGGGCCTCCGGCCGCCCCCGCCGTCAGCCCCTGGGATGCGGCCGCACCCTCCGGCCGCACCGAGATCTCGATCTTCATTTCGTGCGTCATAAGCGGTTCTCCTTCGGCCTCCCCAGGTCGAGAACGAGACAAGCTCGAACCCGGCAAGCCTACATATAGGTCTGCGTGATGTTGCCTGCGCCATCGAGCACGACGTACACCTGACGATCACTTGCCTTCGCCGAGCTCAGGAGGAGGAACACGTTGGTGACGCCATCGGCGGCACCCGTGAGGATCTTGTGCCACTTGTTGGTGGCGACCAGATGAGCCCATCCGTTCTGAGAGTCACGGGTGGTAAAGACCTGGTTGATCTTGGTCCACATAGAAAAAACACCCCCTTCCGGTCGTCACAGCCTCTCGGCCATCGGCCTCTCACTCAAGCGCCCTTCGCTCCGCTGAGGTCTAGAGCAGATACCCCTGGTACACGAAGTCGGCGTCGGTGTACACCGTCACCTTCTTGTTGCTGGCGACGGCCTTGGCGAACAGGGCCAGCATGTTGGTGACCCCGTCCGGCGACCCGGTCGAGATCCTCCGCCAGCCCATCCCCTGGAAGTGCGCCCAGGCGTTCTGGGAGTCCCGGCTGGCGTAGGTCTGGCTCACCGCGAGGTTCCCGTGCCAGCCCGGCTTGATCTCCACCGCCGCGCTGTAGAACTGCCAGGAGCTGTCGATGAGGAGGTCGGCTTGGCCGTAGCGGATCCGGCCGAACCCGCCGTCTCCCCAACCCGTTCCCCAACTGTTCTTGATGATCCAGCACTGCTGGGCGTCGTCGTAACCGACGACGCAGATACAGTGGTAACCGGCCAGGGTGTTGTTGGTCTTGACGTAGACGCCGGACCTGTAGGCGAAGAAATCGTTGTAAACCGCCATCCCGGCCAGCACCGGCCCTATGGTGGCTATGGCGTTCTTCCGGGCCTCCATGCTGCTGTGGCCGGCATAGCTGGCAACCTTGGTGAGCCGGTTCTGCCAATCGCTGCAACGGCTGTTGCAGTTCATTTGGACGGCCTGATAGGGCATGCAGGCCTCGTCGGTCACGCCCGTGCTCTTGGCGAAGTCCAGACCCGACGTCAGTCCCCAGCCGTTCTGGCAGCTTCCCCCCCCGCAGTTGAAAAGGAAGGCCTCGGACAGATCGATGGCGTTCCCGGGGTTCTGGAGCTTGATCCGCACCGCCGACTCCATCACCGCACAGGTGCAGAAGGAGACGCACGACCCGCAGCCACCCTGATTCTTCACCGACGTTACGTAGTTGCTCCCATTCACGTTGCGCCAGTCGAAGGCGGCCGGGGCCCCGACCGCTCCGAGGGATTGGCGCTCGGCCTCGGCCCGCATCTGCGTGGCCGCCGCCATCTGCTGCAGTTCCTCTTCGGTGACATGGAGGCCCAGATGGCTGCGCCTCTCCTCGGCGGACAGCTCGGTGAGCGGCGTCGCACCCGCCTCCCAGCTGAGACCTTCACTCTGAATGGCGTCGACGATCGCCTGTACTTCCAACGCCTCTTGGCCGTTGGCCATGGTGTTGACTCCCTTGATGTGGACGTGGCCTGCCTAGGTTTGATCCCGGCATCGCTCATCGAGGCGCCTTGGTTCTTTCGGGCCAAAGCTTGTTCCCTTGAAGAGGCAGGTTAAAGGAATACGCCGGACCGGTCAAGGGCGAATTGGCCTGAATTTACAAGCCAAGATCCCGGGTTTACTTACTCGAACCTTACAACGCCAACACTTTGAGTGACCTTTCTTGGGCTGAAGTCGGCCCTTTTGGCACGAATGTGACGCAGGCAGTTCGATCCGGGCGACACCAGGAAGATCAAGACCGGTCCACCTTGTCGCCGCTGCGGCGGACCTGGCCCGCCTGGCCGTGCTCGAGCTGCGCTCAGCCCCCGCTGACGTCCTGAGGGCGCTCCTTGCCGGCGGAGATGAACGGCATCATCCGCCGCAGCTCGGCCCCCACCGTCTCGATGGGGTGCTCGGCGCCCTTGGCCCGAAGCTCGTTGTAACGAGGCCGGCCGGCCCGGTTCTCGGCGATCCACTCCTCGGCGAACTTCCCGCTGCGAATCTCCTCCAGGATGCGAGCCATCTCCTCACGGACGGCAGACGAGATGATGCGAGGGCCTCTGGTGAGGTCCCCGTACTCGGCGGTGTCGGATATCGAGTAGCGCATGCCGGTGACGCCGTGCTCGTACATGAGGTCGACGATGAGCTTGAGCTCGTGCAGGCACTCGAAGTACGCCGACTCGGGTTGGTAGCCGGCGTTCACCAGCGTCTCGAAGCCGGCCATCACCAGCTCGGTGAGGCCGCCGCAGAGCACGACCTGCTCGCCGAAGAGGTCGGTCTCGGTCTCCTCCTCGAACGTGGTCTCGAGCACGCCGGCGCGGGTGGCACCAAGAGCATGGGCGTAGGACAGCGCCAGCTCGCGGGCCTTGCCGGAGGCGTCCTGGTCCACGGCGATCAGCGATGGCACTCCCCCGCCGGCGGAGAACTCACGGCGTACGAGATGCCCCGGGCCCTTGGGTGCCACCATGGCCACGTCCACACCGGGCGGAGGGTGGATCTGGTCGAAGCGGATGTTGAACCCGTGGGCGAAGAGCAGGGCGTCACCCTCTTCCAGGTTGGGGGCGATCGACTCCTCGTAGACCGCCTTCTGCTCGGTGTCGGGGAGCAGCATCATCACCACGTCGGCTTCGGCCGCGGCGTCGGCCAGCGACCGCACGGTGAGCCCCGCCGCCTCGGCCTTGGCCTTGGACGACGAGCCCTCCCGCAGGCCCACCCGGACGTCTATGCCCGAGTCCCGCAGGTTCAGGGCGTGGGCGTGGCCCTGCGAGCCGTAGCCCATGACCGCCACCTTGCGACCGCTGATGAGACCAGGGTCAGCGTCCTGCTCATACCAAATGGTTGTCATCGAAGTAGGACCTTTCAGTTCAGTACGGAGGGCGATCCGGCTCTGCCGGTCGCCGGAGTTCCGATGAGCTCGCACCGGAACCTTAGGTTCCGGTGCGAAGGCCGCTCACGGAGCGCAGGCGGGGGGGCTGGCGCTCCAGCTTGGGCAGCGCCACCCTACCGGTGCGCTGCACGTCATCGATCCCGAAGGGTCGCATGAGGTCCTCGAAGTCGTCGATGGTGTCGGGGTGCCCGGCCAGCATGACCATGACCTCGTCGTGGCCCACGTCGACGATCCTTCCCTCGAAGACCTGCACCAGCTCGATGACCTGGCTGCGCGTACCGGACTCGGCGCGGACCGTGACGAGGGCCAGCTCCCGCTCCACCGACTCGTGGGGGGCCAGCTCGTCGATCTTCACCACGTTGATGAGCTTGAACAGCTGCTTGGTCACTTGCTCGAGGGGCTTGGACTCCACGTCCACCACCACCGTTATGCGGCTGAATCGCTCGTCGTCGGTGGGGGCCACGGCCAGCGAGTAGATGTTGAAACCGCGTCGGGCGAAGAGACCGGCCACGCGGGTCAGAACGCCGGCCTTGTTCTCCACCAGGACCGACAGGGTGTGGTGCTTGGCCGCCGGCGACGCCACCGCTACCGGCCCCCTTCGCCCTGCGAGGGGTCGAGGATGATGGCGTCGTTGGGGCCGCCGGCGGGGACCATCGGGTAGACCTTCTCGGTCGAGTCGGTGCGGAAGTCGATAACCACCGGACGGTCGTCGATCTCGTTGGCCTTGTCGATGGCCGGCTGCACCTCCTCGGGATGCTCGACGCGCAGGCCGACACAGCCCATGGCCTCGGACCACATCTTGTAGTCGGGCAGGTCCGGCGAGAGGTAGACCTCCGAATAGCGCTCCTCGTAGAACAGCTCCTGCCACTGGCGGACCATGCCCAGGTAGGCGTTGTTCAGGATGGCCACCTTGACCGGGATGCGCTCCGAGGCCGCCGTGACGAGCTCCTGAGCCGTCATCTGGAAGCAGCCGTCGCCGTCCACGGCCCACACCATGCGATCGGGGCGGCCGACCTTGGCTCCGATGGCGGCGGGAACGGCGAAGCCCATGGTGCCGAGGCCTCCCGAGTTCACCCACGTGTACGGGTGGTCGAACCTCCAGTGCTGCGAGGCCCACATCTGGTGCTGGCCCACACCTGACACCACGATCGTGTCGCCGGGCGTGGAGTCCCGCAGCTGCTCGAGGACGTACTGAGGCTTCAGGGCGCTGCCCTCGTCGAACGACTGCTCGTAGTGCAGGGGGAAATCCCGCTGCCAGGCCCGGACCTGGGCGACCCACTCGCTCCGGTCGGCCTGGGCCTCCGTGCCGCCCGTGGCCTCCACGGCGGCCACCATGTCCTCGATGACAGCCCGGCAGTCCCCGACGATGGGCACGTCGGGCCGGCGCACCTTGCCCAACTCGGCAGGATCGACGTCGACATGGATGATCTTGGCGTCGGGGGCGAAAGCCGACACCTTGCCCGTGACACGGTCGTCGAAGCGGGAGCCGAGGGCGACCAGCAGATCCGCCTTCTGCATGGCTGTGACAGCCGTGTAGTTGCCGTGCATGCCCGGCATGCCGAGGCAGAGCTCGTGGCTGTCGGGGAAAGCGCCGCGAGCCATGAGCGTGGTCACCACGGGTATGCCGGTCAGCTCGGCCAGGGCCCGCAGTGCCTCGGCGGCGCGCGCCTTCAGTATCCCGCCCCCGGCGTAGATCACCGGCCGCCGGCTCTCCCCGATCAGGCGGGCCGCCTCGCGGATCATCCCAGGGTCGCCCCGGGTGGTGGGCTCGTAGCCGGGCAGGTCCACGGACTCGGGCCAGTACCAGTCCATGGTGTGGTTGGAGATGTCCTTGGGGACGTCGATCAGCACCGGTCCCGGACGGCCGGTGGTGGCCACGTGGAACGCCTCCCGCACGATCTGGGGGATGTCCTGAGCGTCGGTCACGAGCCAGTTGTGCTTGGTGACGGGCATGGTGATGCCGGTGGTGTCGCACTCCTGGAAGGCGTCGCTGCCGATGGAGGAGTAGGGAACCTGGCCGGTGACGACCACGATGGGGATGGAGTCCATGTAGGCGTCGCACAGCGGTGTGACGATGTTGGTGGCCGCCGGCCCGCTGGTGACCATAGCCACGCCAGGCCGCCCGGTGACGTGGGCGTACCCCTCGGCCATGTGGCCCGCCCCTTGCTCGTGGCGCACGAGGATGTGGCGGATGCTCGAGTCGATGATCGGGTCGTAGACGGGGAGGATGGCACCACCCGGCAGGCCGAACATGACCTCGGTATCCTCCATCTCGAGGCTCTTGATGAGGGCCTGGGCCCCGGTCAGCTTCATGGTCGTTCCCTGTTCGAAGGCATGCGGTTCGGAAAATGAAAACGACCTCCCGGTTGGGAGGCCGTGGGCACGCGCGAGGGGTCGGCGTGCGCTAGGTGACGAGTACGAGGATGCAGGTACGGGACATGGCCGCGTCAAGTGTGGCAGGGCTGGCCGGTGCTTGGCAAACGCCGGCCGGTTGGCTACGCCTCGGTGACAGCTCCACGGTCGGCGCCCACGACCAGCCTGGCGTACTTGGCGAGGACCCCGGTGGTGTAGCGAGGCGGGGGCAGCTTCCAGTCCTGACGGCGGCGGGCCAGCTCGGCCTCGTCGACGAGCAGGTCCATGGACCGGGTGCCGACGTCGATGACGATGGGGTCACCGTCCGCCACCAGGGCAATGGGGCCACCGTCCACGGCCTCGGGAGCCACATGGCCGATGCAGAAGCCGTGTGTCCCGCCCGAGAAGCGCCCGTCGGTGAGCAGGGCACAGTCGGCGCCCCGGCCCGCGCCCTTCATGGCCCCGGTGACGGCCAGCATCTCGCGCATGCCGGGCCCACCCTTGGGGCCTTCGTAGCGGATGACCACCACGGTCCCGGGCTCCAGGGTGCCGGCCAGGATGGCGTCCATGGCCCCGTCCTCGCCGTCGAAGACCCGGGCCGGGCCCTCGAAGCGGAGGGTGTCGATGCCGGCCACCTTGACCACCGCGCCGCGGGGCGCCAGCGAGCCGGTGAGCACGGCGATGCCGCCGTCGACATGGATGGGCTCCGACAGCGGATGCACCACCGAGCCGTCCGGACGCGGTGGGTCGAGGGCGGCCAGGTTGTCGGCTACCGTCGCCCCCGTGACGGTGAGGCAGTCGCCGTCGACCAGGCCGGCCTCCAGCAGCTCCCGCATCACCATGGGGACGCCGCCCACCCGGTCGATGTCCACCATGTGGTAGCGCCCGTGGGGCCTGGTGTCGGCCAGGTGGGGCACCCGCCGGCCCACTCGGTCGAAGTCGGCCAGCGTCAGGTCCACGCCGGCCTCGTTGGCGATGGCCAGTAGGTGCAGCACGGCGTTGGTGGAGCCACCGAGGGCCATCGCCACGGCGATGGCGTTCTCGAACGCCTCCTTGGTCAGGATCTGACGGGGCCGGATCCCCGAACGCAGGAGGCCGATCACGGCCTCACCGGACTGGCGGGCGAGCTCGTCGAGGCGAGGATCGACGGCAGGGACGGAGGCGCTCCCCGGGAGCGACATGCCGAGGGCCTCCCCCACCGCAGCCATGGTGTTGGCCGTGAACATGCCGGCGCAGCTGCCCTCGGCGGGGCAGGCATGACGCTCGATGAGGGCCAGCTCCTCGTCGGTGAGGGCGCCGGCCGCATGGGCACCCACCGCCTCGAACACGCTCACGATGTCGAGGGCGCGGTCGTCGCCTGGAATGTGCCCGGGGAGGATGGTGCCGCCGTAGAGAAAGACCGAGGGAAGATCGAGTCGAGCGGCGGCCATGAGCATCCCGGGGAGCGACTTGTCACAGCCGGCGAAGGTCACCAGGGCGTCGAAGCGCTCGGCGTGCATCATGGTCTCCACCGAATCGGCGATCACCTCCCGGCTCACCAGGGAGGCCCGCATGCCCTCGTGGCCCATGGAGATGCCGTCGCTCACGGCGATGGTCATGAACTCGAAGGGAAAACCGCCGGCCTGGCGCACGCCCTCCTTGGCCTGCTTGGCCAGACGGTCGAGCGAGAGGTTGCACGGGGTGACCTCGTTCCAGGAGGACGCCACGCCCACCTGGGGCTTGTCCCAGTCGCCGTCGCCCATCCCGACGGCTCGCAACATGGCCCTTGCCGGAGCCCTCTGGAAGCCTTCGGTGACCTCCGAGGACCGAGGCTTGGTGTCAGCCGCCATGGAGATGAGGATAGAGCCCGCGACCAGAGGGCAGCGCTGTCCTCACCGAGCTCCGCTTCAGCCCGCCCGCTCCCGCAACAGAGCGCTCACCGCCTTGCCGTCGGCCTGGCCACGCGTGGCCTTCATCACCAGTCCCACGAAGAAGCCGGTGAGCTTCTTGTCGCCCCCACCAAGGCGCTCCCACTCGTCGGGATGGGCGGCGATGACCTCGTCCACCACGGTGGCCAGGGCACCGGCGTCCATGGCCTCGAAGCCCTTCGCCCGGGCGATGGCCTCCGGGTCACCGCCCTGTTCGAGCATCTCCACCAGCACCTGCTTGGCCTGGGTGGGGTTCAGGGCGCCGCTGTCCTCGAGGACGACGAGCCTGGCGAAGGCGGCAACGTCGAGCTGCCGGGCCCTCGCCGGTTGGGCGGCCACCTCGTTGGTCACGCGGGTGACGGCCAGCCTGGCGTCGGCGCCGGCGTCGGCGGCGGCCAGCACGAGGTGATCGAGATCGAGGTCCACCACCGTGGCCACCGCCGCGGGGCTCGTCCCCGCCGCCTCGGCCAGGCGGGCCCGGCGGGCCGCCGGCATGGGCGGTAGAGAGCTTCGCACCTTGTCCTTCCAGTCGTCGCCCGGCGCCAGCGGCACCAGGTCGGGCTCGGGGAAGTAGCGGTAGTCGTTGGCCTCCTCCTTGGACCGGCCCGAGATGGTGCGGTCGGTGGCCTCGTCCCAATGGCGGGTCTCCTGCCTGACGACCTCACCCGCCTCCCAGACCTCGACCTGGCGGGCGGCCTCGTGCTCGATGGCCCGGCCCAGAGATCGCAACGAGTTGAGGTTCTTGATCTCGCAGCGGGTGCCGTAGGCGTCGCTGCCCACCGGGCGCACCGAGACATTGGCGTCCACCCGGAGCGATCCCTCCTCCATCTTGCCGTCGGAGGCGCCGGTGGCGATCAAGATGGCCCGCAGCTCGCCAACGTAGCTCCGGGCCTGCTCGGCACTGCGGATCTCCGGGTGGCTCACGGTCTCCACCAGGGGGACGCCGGCGCGGTTGTAGTCGACCAGCGAGTACGCGGCCTCGTGGATGCGCCCACCTCCACCCACATGGGTGCTCTTGCCCGTGTCCTCCTCCAGGTGGGCCCGCACGATCCCCACCCGCGTTGCGTCTGGCAGCTCCAGCCAACCGTCGACGTTGATCGGCTCGTCGTACTGGCTGATCTGGTAGTCCTTCGGCATGTCGGGATAGAAGTAGTTCTTCCGGTGAAAGATGCTCGGGCGTACCTCGCAGTGGAGTGCCTCACCGATGCGCATGGCCAGCTCCACCGCTTGGTGGTTGAGGACCGGCAATGACCCGGGCAGGCCCAGGCACACGGGGCAGACGTTGGTGTTGGGTTCATCCCCGAAGGCGTTGCGGCAGCCACAGAAGAGCTTGGTGGCCGTCCGCAGCTCGCAGTGGACCTCGAGGCCGATGACCGTCTCCCATCCCCGCTCGGCCAACGGCAAAGGCCTGCTCTCAGCCACGTGCCGCCTCCAGTACGGCGGCCACGCGGAACATGAGAGCCTCACCGAGGGCGGGGGCCATGATCTGCACCCCTACGGGCAGGCCGTCGTCCCCCGATCCGAAGGGCACGCTCATGGCCGGGTCGCCGGTGAGGTTGGACGGGATGGTGCACACGTCGGAGAGGTACATGGACAACGGGTCGTGCACCTTGGCACTCAGCTCGAAGGCTGTGGTGGGGGCGGTGGGCGACAGCAGGACGTCGAAGTCCCGGTACGCGGACTCGAAGTCGCGGATGATGAGGGTGCGCACTCGTTGAGCCTGCCCGTAGTACGCCTCGTAGTAGCCGGCAGACAGGGCGTAGGTGCCGAGCATGATCCGCCGCTTGGCCTCGGGTCCGAAGCCGGCAGCGCGACTGGAGCCGTACGTGGACACCATGTCCGTGCCCGCCACCCGCAGCCCGTAACGCACGCCGTCGTAGCGGGCCAGATTGCTGGAGCACTCGGCGGGGGCGATGAGGTAGTAGGCGGACACGGCTTGGACGGCGGTGGGCACCGATACCTCGTCCACCTTGGCGCCGGCGTCGGCCAAGGCGTCGGCGGCGGCGTGGACCCGGCGGCCCACGTCGGACTCGGCGACGCCCTGGGTGAGCTCGCGCAGGATACCGACGCGGACGCCCTCCACGCCCCCCGACAGGTGCTCGACCAACGACGGTGCCGGATCGGGGATGGACGTGGAGTCCCGCCCGTCGTGGCCGGCCAGGACCTCGAGGAGGAGGGCGGCATCGGCGACGGTGGCGGCGATGGGGCCCACCTGGTCCAGCGACGAGGCGAAGGCCACCAGGCCGTAGCGGCTCACCAGGCCGTAGGTGGGCTTGACGCCCACCACGCCGCAGAAGGCGGCGGGTTGGCGGACCGAGCCGCCGGTGTCGGACCCGATGGCCAGGGGCGCGAAGCCGGCGGCCACCGCAGCCGCGCTGCCGCCGCTGGAGCCCCCCGGCACCCGGGTGGTGTCGAGCGGGTTGTGGGTGGGCCCGAAGGCCGAGTTCTCGGTGGACGAGCCCATGGCGAACTCGTCGAGGTTGGTCTTGCCTATCACGATGCCCCCGGCCCCGGTGATGCGCTCGATGACGGTGGCGTCGTAGGGGGGCCGCCAGCCGTCGAGCATCCGGCTGCTGCACGTGGTGGGCACCCCGCGGGTGCACAGGTTGTCCTTGACCGCCACGGGGACTCCCGCCAGGGGGCCCGGGTCCTCACCTGCGGCGACTCTGTGGTCGACGGCGTCGGCGGCCGCCTGGGCATCGTCGCCCAGCACCACATTGAAGGCGTGGATCTCGGGCTCTCGGGCGCCGATGGCGGACAGGCTCTCCTCCACCACCTGGCGAGCCGAACGCTCACCCCGGCGGACGGCTGAGGCCAACGTCACCGCCGACAGGGGGGTCACGGGGCCTCGCCAAGGATGCGCGGGACGCGAAAACGACCCTGTTCGGCTTCGGGCGCCATGGCCAGGACCTCGTCACGGTCGAGACCGGGCCGGGGCACGTCATGGCGCAGGACGTTGGTGAGCGGGAGGGGATGGGCGGTCGGCTCGACGCCGGTGGTGTCGATGGCGGACACCTCAGCGGCATATTCGAGCACGGAGCTGAGCTGCTCGGTGAAGCGCTCGACCTCCTCGTCGGTGAGGCTCAGGCAGGCCAAACGGGCCACGTAGGCGACGTCGGACGAGGTGATCCGCTCGGGCACACCGAGAGCCTACGCGGAGGCGGGCAGGGCCCATCGAGGTCCGGACGGCAACTAGCGTTCCTCGGAGCCCAGCGCGAAAGGACCGGCCCGTGGAGGACCCAGGCGTGGAGGAGCGGAGGGTGGACGTCGGGGGGGTGGAGGTCGGGGGGATGGACGACCAGGGCGTGGCTGGCACCCATCCCTTTCTCAGCGACGAGTGGCTCGAGGAAGCCCGGCGCATCGGCGAGGAGTACCGGGGCCAGGTCGACGCCGGTCCGTACCTCATCAAGATGAACCAGATCATCACCGAGGTCCCTTTCGCCGGCGGCGACGTCCACACCCATATCGACAGCTCCTCGGGGACCATGGAGATGGAGACCGGTCACATCGAGGATCCCGACGTGACCGTCACCCTCGACTACGAGACGGCCAGGTCCGTCTTCATCGAGGGAAACCGGGAGGCCGGCATGCAGGCGTTCATGGCCGGCAAGGTGGTGGTCCAGGGCGACATGACCAAGCTCCTCCTGGCCATGCAGCAGGACCAGATCACCCCGGACCCTCGGGCCGCTGAGCTCCACCGCCGGATCCAGAGCATCACCGCGTAGGCCCTGTTTGGACCCCGAACCCGGCGCCACAATGGTGGCCATGGACGTCGAGCGGGACTTTCAGCGGGTCGTGGCCAACCTCGACTACCCGCTCGTCATCGTCACCGTTGCCGCCGCCGGGGAGCGGTCGGGATGCCTGGTCGGCTTCACCACCCAGTGCAGCATCCATCCGCCCCGTTACTGGGTCTGCATCTCGAAGACCAACCACACCTGGCGGGTGGCGATGAAGGCTGACGCCATGGTGGTCCACGTGCCGAGCCCCGATGAACGGCCCTTGGCCGAGCTGTTCGGGGAGGAGACGGGAGACGAGGTGGACAAGTTCTCCCTCGCGGATTGGGAGCCGGGGCCGGACGGGATGACCCCGGTTCTCTCGGGCTGCGGCCGCTGGTTCGCCGGGCACGTCCTCGAGCACGTCGACGCCGGTGACCACACCAGCTTCCTCATCCAGCCCTTCGCCGCCTCGGCCGGCGCCGAGGAGGGCCAGCTCGGCTTCCAGTCTGCCCAGGACATGAGGCCCGGGCACGAGCCCTGAGCCCGTCCCCGCCGGAGGAGAGGACTACTTGGTGTAGAGGCTCACGCCCGCGCCCCGCTTCACGGTGGCGCCGGCGGCGGGATCGGTGGTGAAGACCGGCCGGTTCAGGGGCCCGTAGACGTTGACCACAGCCGAGCCAGCCTGGGCCAGGATGGCCTGCGCCTCGGGAACCGCCCTCCCTGCCACGTTCGGGACCACCACGACGTCCGGCCCTTTGGACACAACCACCGCCACGGGCGAGTCCCGAGCCACCTCGTTGCCCGATGCCGGCCTGGTGCCGATGACCTTGCCCGGCGCCACCGTCTCGCTGAAAGCCTCGGTCCTGGAGGCCCTCAGGCCGACGGCGGCCAGGCCTTTGGCAGCCTCCTCGAAGGTTCGCCCGGAGACGTCGGGAATCTTCCGGGGCCTGGGCCCGCCGGACACCGAGAGGGTGACCTCGGCGCCCTTGGGCTGATCACCCTTCGGCGCCCAGTCGAGGACGGCGCCGGCGCGCTGGTCCTCGCTGTACTGGCGCTCCACCTTGGGGACAAAACCGCTCTGGCGCAGCCGCTCCTCGGCACCCGGCTGGTCGAGGCCGGCCAGGTCGGGGACGGGACGGGGGGGCGGGCCCCGGGACAGGACGACCTTGATGGTGCTGCCTTCCCGCAGGTCCCCGAGTGCAGGGTCCTGATCCAGGACGGTCCCGCCCGGGGCGGCCTCGTCGAAGCGCTCGGCACCGACCCTCACCTCGAGCTCGGTCTGGGAGGCGATGGCCCGAGCCTCCTCGAGTGGCTTTCCCCGAAGATCGGGCACCGGATGAGTAGGGACCTGGGAGCGAGCCACGGCGTAGGTTGCCCCGGCGACGGCCAGGACGGCGAGGACCACGGCCGCCACCCAGAGAGGACGGACGCGACGCCTCCGCGGTGAGGCGTCCGGGCCCCCCTCGGGACCGGCCACGATCTCGGCGTCGGCGTCGGCGTAGAGGTCGTAGGGGACGGGCCGGGTGTGGGACTCCGTCAGGTCGGCCGGCTCGTCCCCGACCACCGCCCGCGCCTTGGGCGCGAGGGGAATGGGGGCCGGGGCGGGCAACGTGTCGGCGGCCTGATCAAGGGCCTGGGCCAGCTGGCGGGCATCGAGGCGCGGGCCGGCGTCCGGCGTGGCCGCTCGCTCGACTATGGAGCTCAGCGGCCCCAGGTCGGCCGGGACATCGAGGGTGGCACCGACCCGGGCCATGAGGGTGGAGATGGCGGTGTCGGCCGCGAACGGCACCCGGCCGGTGACGGCCTCGACCAGCACGAGGGCCAGGGCGTAGACGTCGGCCTTGCCGTCGAGATGGGCCCCCTGGGCCTGCTCGGGAGAGGCGTACCGGGCCGTTCCCAACATCGCTCCCGCCGGTTCCGTCCAGGCCGCCTCGGCCAGGGCACGGGCGATACCGAAGTCGGCGATGGCGAGACGGCCCTCGTCGTCGAACAGCAGGTTGGCGGGCTTGATGTCCCGGTGCACGAGACCCCGGCGGTGGGCGTGGTCGAGGCCCAGGGCCGCTTCCAGGCCCACGACCCGGGCCTGCGACGGCGACAGACGCTGCCCCTGGTCCAACAGGTCGCGGAGGCTGCCGCCGCCGAGGTGTTCGAGGACCAGGTACGGGCCGTCCTCGGACTCCCCCCAGTCGTAGACCCGCATGATGTTCGGGTGGTTGAGGGCCGCCGCCTGCTGGGCCTCGGCCCGGAAACGGCGCAAGAACACCTCGTCCTCGGCCAGGCCGGGATGCAACACCTTCACCGCCACGCGCCGGCGCAGGGTGACGTCCTCGGCGAGGAGGACGTTGGCCGAGCCTCCTCTCCCGATGGCCGCCACCAGCTGGTACCGACCGCCCAGGACCCGGCCGACCTGGTCGGCCATGCGCGACGTGGCCACGGGCGTCGAGGGTAGCGGCTGACACCGCGGGATCCAGGGACCGCCCGAAGCCGGCCGGGCCCGCCCTGGGCCAAGATTGGCCCTGAAGAGATGGCACTCCGGAAGAACCGATCGGGCCACGAGAACCACACCGTGGGCTTCGGCCCCATCACGCTCCGCCGCGTGGTGACGTTGGTACTACTGGCCGTGGCCGGCGCTTCGCTCTATCTGACGTCCACTCTCCACGATGACTCGCTCACGGGCGGGGCGCGATCGCGGGTCGTCAAGACGGTTTCGCCCAGGCCCGGCACCATCCAGCTTCGCCAGACCGAGATCCTGGCCGAGCTGGACAGCGGCTACACAGGCGAGCTGATGATCAACGGCACGCTCATCCCCGGCGACCAGCTGTCCGTCGTCCAAGGTCTGAATCGCATCACCTACACCCCTCGGGCCGGCCGCGAGATCGAAGTGCTGCCGGCCGGGCACAACTGCGCCGTGGTCCGGTTCCGGCCGGTGGCGGGCTCGGCCGGCCAACCCGGCAGCTACCGGTGGTGCTTCAGCGTCCAATGAGCACCTGCCAACCCGCCGGAGCGATGTCTTGATCTGTCGGCTCTCGGCGGTTTCCCGCCACGGGATGGGGTAGAAATAGGTTGAGAAGAACCGAGCGGCGTGGTAGCCCCAACTGATCCCCTGGAGGAACGACCCATGAGCCAAGCCAAAGCATCTGATGTCGAGGTAGGCGGCGGGAAAGCCCTGATGACCGAGCAGGGCCGGACGTCGATCGCTGACTCTGTGGTGCTGAAGATCGCCGGCGTGGCGTCGCGCGAGGTCGCCGGCGTGCACGCCATGGGCACAGGCGGGGCCAGGGCCTTCGGCGCTCTCAGGGAACGCCTTCCCGGGGGTGGGGGCGGGGCCCTCGGCCAGGGTGTGAGCGTGGAGGTCGGCGAGCGTCAAGCCGCCATCGACATCGACATCGTCGTCGAGTACGGCGTGTCGATCCCCGACGTCTCCCAAGCTGTGCGCCGCAACATCATCCAGCGGGTGGAGCGCATGACGGGTCTCCAGGTAACGGAGGTGAACATCTCCGTGGACGATGTCTACCTGGCGGGCGACGACGAAGAGGAAGAGCCGGAGCCGGCACGCGTGCAGTGATGGAGGTCGATCCCGACGCCGTGGTCGCCGCGGCTCTCTCCTGCCCGGAGGTGGCAGGAATGTCGGGGGGCCTCGTGGGCGAGGCGGCAACCTACCTGCCCGGTCGGAAGGTGACCGGGGTCCGCCTCACCGAGAACGAGGTCGCGATCCACATCGTCGCCCGTTGGGGCCCCACCCTTCCGGAGGTCGCCGACGCCGTGCGCCGGGCGGTGGAGCCGGTGGCCGGGGGTTTGGCCACGTCAGTCTACGTGGAGGACATCGACGTGCCCGATGAGCTCGCCGCCCCGATCGAGGAAGGAGCCGGCGGTGGCGCTGGCCCATGAGGTGCTCGGGGTCCGTCCAGGCGCCAGCCCCGACGAGGTGCGGGTCGCCTTCCGGCGCTTCGCCCGGCTCCACCATCCCGACCGCGGTGGCGACGCGCCGAAGTTCCGGGCGGGTGTCGAAGCCTACCGTCGGCTCCTCGGCCTGGCGGCGCCGTCGTCCGGTTCCCCCGAGGTGGTGTTCCACCGGCGACAGCGCGGGCTGGAGGCTCTCACCGCCGCCTGGCGTGCCCGCCGCGCCCGACGTCGCCGTCCCGCTCGGGTCACGTAGCTCAAGGAGGAGAACATGCAACCCACTGTCGTCGGACTGTTCGTCGGGCTCATCCTCGGCTTGGCCCTCGTGCTCGAGGGCTTCTTTCCCATGCTCGGCGTCGCCTTGTTCGGCGCCTTCGGTTTCCTGGCCATGAAGGTGGTGGAGGGCGAGATCGACCTCACCGACTACCTGGGTGGAAGGAACCGAAAGCGGGGGTGACCGGCACGGTTCCAGAGACGCCGGCTGACACGAGGCAGCTGCCAGCGACGACCGAAGGGCTGCTCACCCCGCGGGGGGAGACCTTGATCGCGCCGGCGGTGGTGGAGAAGATCGCCTCCAAGGCTGCGACGGAGGTCGGCGGGGTGGGCGGGGTGGTGCGAACCGGCCTCGGGCGCCTGCTGCCTTGGATCTCCGGCGACGGACCGGCCCAGGCCGAGGCAGAGGTCCATCGTGACACCGTGGCCGTCGATCTCACCGTCAACGTCGTCTACCCGGAGCCGGTGGCCAAGGTCACCGGCAACGTCCGTGACCACGTGATGCAGCGCCTGGCCGCTCTCACCGGTCTGACCGCTACCGAGGTCAACATCTCCGTGGACGAGCTCGTCGTCGAGCGTCGCCAGGCCCGGCGCAGAGTGGAGTAGACGACGGGTGCGGGTCCTGAGCCGCCTCATTGCCCTGGCCGTGGCCCTCGCCCTCGTGGCCGGCTGCGTGATCGTGGCCGTGGAGATCGTCGTCGCCGAGGTGGGACGTGAGCCATGGGTCATCCCCCATGACGAGTGGTACCAAAGCGCCCGGACCAACGCCTGGTCATCGCCGGACGCCCGACTGCTCTTCCTCGTGGTGGCGGCGGCGGGATTGGTCCTGCTGCTCCTCCAGCTGGCCAAGCGGCGCCCCACGGAGTTGGCCATGGAGACCAGGGACTCGAAGCACCCGGCAGCCCTCCAACGTCGAGGGATCGAGAGGTCGCTGGTGCGGGCGGTGACGCGGGTGGACGGCGTGGCATCGGCCAAGGCCAAGCTCTCGAAGACCAAGGCTCGCATCACTGCCACCAGCAACCGGCGCCTGCCCGGTGACCTCGAGGACCGGATCACCAAAGCCGCCGATCGACGCCTGTCGGCCCTGAAGCTGGAGAGCCCGCCGTCCCTTACCGTGAGACTGAGCAACCGGGGCCAGCGGTGAGGCCGGGGCCCGACAGGCTGAACCGCGCCGCGCTCGTGGCGCTCTCCCTCGTGCTCCTCGGTGCCGGCGGGTATGGGCTGGCGAGGGGTTATGACGCATTCGGGGACGAGGCTGGCGACGAAGCCGTCCTGGTGGAACCCGTGCGCGACTTCGTGGGGCGGAACGAGAACGTGTTCTGGGCCGTCGTGTTCGTGATCTGCCTGATCGTCGCCCTCATCGCCGTGCGCTGGGTGGTGGCCCAGTTCCGCTCACCCAAGCTCACCGCCCTCGACCTCACCGAGGACGGCTCGCGGGGGACCACCCACATGCGGGCCTCGGGTGCATCGCAGGCCCTGGCCACCGACATCGAGGACTACCTCGGTGTTAGCTCGGCATCGGCGCGGCTGGTGGACGACGGTGCGCGACCAGAGGTCGACCTTCGGGTGGACGTCAACGACGATGCCGACGTCCCGGCGCTGCGAGGGAGGATCGAGGAGCACGCCTTGACTCGCTTCTGCCAGGCCCTCGAGGTGAGCGACGTGGACGCCAGGCTTCACCTTCGCCTCATCGGGCCCACGCCGCGCGTGGTGCGCTGACCTCGTCCCCCGTCAAGGCTGCGGGAGCCCTGGGCGGGCTGGTCCTCCTGGGTGGCGTGGTGCTGGTGGCGGAGGTCCAGCTCGCTCGCACCGGACCGCGTCTGCCCAACCCGACTTCGTCGGCGCTGGACGTCAGCGTCGGCGGGTCTCCGCCTGGCGGCGGGCTGCGCATGGTGTGGCTGGGTGACTCGACCGCCGCAGGAGTGGGAGCGAGCGACCCTGACCGCTCGTTGCCGCTCCAGGTAGCCGCCGGGCTCGGCCGGCCGGTGGAGGTCGTGGTGCTAGCCAGGTCCGGTGCCCGGCTCGGTGACGTGCTCGACGACCAACTGCCCAGGGTGGCCGCCCTCGATCCCGACGTCGTGGTGGTGAGCATCGGCGCCAACGACGTGGTGCACCTCACCACCAAGAGCCGATTCACCAGCCGCTACCGCCGCCTCCTGGACCAGCTCCGTCCGTCGGTGACCGGGCCCTCGGTGACCGGGCCCTCGGTGGTCGTGCTCGGCATCCCCGACATGGGCGCTCCTCCACGATTCGCCCAGCCTCTGCGAGCCGTCGCCGGCTGGCGGGGGCGGGCGCTGGACCACGGGATCCGGGAGGCGGTGGCCGGGCGCAGCGAGGTGCGCCACGTGGACATCGCCGGCCGGACCGGTCCTGGCATGCGTCGAGATCCCGACCGCTACTTCGCCCTCGACCGCTACCATCCCAACGAGGCCGGTTACGGGCTCTGGGCCGGCGCCGTGCTCGAGGTGTTGCGGTCCGTACTTCTCGGTACTGGCTGAGCCCTGGCCTCCCGCAGAGCCCACACGACGAGGGGGGCCTGGAGCGGAAGGCGGAGCCACGCTGCGACCGGCGAGCTGAGGGGCCATCGTTCGCCCTCCAGACCACCCTCCATGGCCATCTTCACGTTGGCCGGGAACACGAGCACCAGCACACAGGCGACCCACCACGCCCCCAGCCTCCGGGTCCGGGGGTGAGCCAGCAGCAAACCGCCGACCAACTGTGCGGCGCCGCTGGCCGAGACCCAGAATCCCGCCCCGCCGGGCACACGAGGGATGATCCGTTCGTACAGACGGGGGGCCAGGAGGTGAGTCACGCCCGTGGCGAGCATGAGCCCCGCCAGCCAGAAGCGATGCGGCCGGCGAAGGGTCACAGTGGGCCTGTCTCCAGACCCTTCTCCAGTGCCCGTTCGAAGTCGTCCTCGTCCAGCAGCGGAACGCCGAGCGCGGTGGCCTTGGCCAGCTTGGCCGCCCCCGGCGACTCCCCGATGACGACGGCCGCCGTCCGCTTGGACACCGTGCCCGGAGCCTTGCCGCCGTGGGCCTTGATGGCCTCCTCGGCCGCCTCCCGCGACCAGCGCTGGAGGGTGCCGGTCACCACCATGGAGACGCCGGCCAGGGTCTGGGGCACGTCAGGGGCACCCGGGCCCTCGAAGTTCACGCCCGCGGCCCGCAGCTTCTCGATCACGGCTCGATTGCGCTCGTTGTCGAAGAACTGCCGGACGCTGGTGGCGATGGTGGGACCCATCCCCTCCACCGCGGCCAGCTCCTCCGCCGAGGCTCCCATGATGCGGTCCAGGTTGCCCATGGAGCGGGCCAGGACCTGCGAGCCCGTGACGCCGAGATGGGCGATGTTCAGACCGGCCAGCAGGTTGGGGAGAGGCCGCTGCTTGGAACGCTCCACGGCCTCTCGCAGGTTGCGGACCGAGACGTCGCCGAAGCCCTCGAGCTGGCGTACCCGGTCGAAGTCGAGGGTGTAGATGTCGGCGACGTCGTCGAGCAGGCCCAGCTCCACGAGCAGGCGTACCGTGCGCTCCCCGAGGCCCTCGATGTCCATGGCGCCACGGGAGGCGAAGTGCTCGATCCTGCCCTGACGCTGGGCCGGGCACTCGACGTTGGTGCAGAAGGTGTCGCTCACGCCGGGTAGGCGCACCAGCGGCCCACGGCATACGGGGCACTCGGCGGGGAAGACCCACTCGGCAAGGCCCTCGGGGCGAAGCGAGAGCACGGGGCCCACCACCTCCGGGATGACGTCGCCGGCCTTGCGGACGATGACGGTGTCGCCGGGGCGGACGTCCTTCTTCCGCACCTGATCCTCGTTGTGCAGGGTGGACAGGCTCACGGTGGAGCCACCCACGAAGACGGGCTCGAGCTCCGCGAACGGCGTGGCCTTACCGGTCCGGCCGATCGACACCATGATGTTCCTGAGGAGGGTCGTGCGCTCCTCGGGTGGAAACTTGAAGGCGATGGCCCACCTGGGCGCTTTGGACGTGGCCCCCAGCTCCCGGCGTTGAGCCAGGTCGTCGACCTTCACCACCACACCGTCGATCTCGTAGTCGAGGTCGTGGCGGTGCTCGAGCCAGTGACGGCAGAACCCGTAGACGTCGTCCAGGCCGGCAACAGAGGTGACCTCGGGGTTGACGGGCAGGCCCAGCCCGTTCAGGTAGTCGAGCGTCTCCGAATGGCGAGAGAGAGCGGGGCCACCCTCGACGGTGCCCGCTTGGTAGGCCCAGAACCCCAGCCGGCGGGAGGCGGTGATGCGGGCGTCCTTCTGGCGGAGCGACCCCGCCCCCGCGTTGCGGGGGTTGACGTAGAGCCGACCGCCCTCCTCGGCCTGGTGCTTGTTGAGCTGCTCGAAGGCGGAGAGGGGCATGTACACCTCACCGCGCACTTCGAGGACCCGCGGGTGGCCGGCGTCCAGCGTCTGGGGTATGGCGGTGACGGTGGCCACGTTGGCGGTGATGTCCTCACCTCGCCGCCCATCACCTCGGGTGGCAGCCCGTACGTAACCTCCGTCCTCGTACAAGACCGAGATGGCGACCCCGTCGATCTTCAGCTCACACACGTAGTCCACGTCGCCCGTGATGTACCGCTCCATCCGCTTGCCCCATGCCAGCAGCTCCTCCAACGAAACGGCGTTGTCGAGCGACATCATGGGCACCAGGTGCTCGACCTCGGCGAAGAGAGGAGAGGGGGCGGCGCCCACCGTCTGCGTGGGTGAGTCGGCGGCGAGGAGATCGGGATGAGCCTCCTCGATCAGGGCCAGCTCCCGAACCAGCGCGTCGTACTCGGCATCGGTTACCTCGGGCTCGTCGAGCTGGTGATAGCGGACGTTGTGACGCCTGATCTGGCGCCGTAGCTCATCGGCCCGGCGGGCAGGGTTGTCGCTGCACGTCATCGATCCGACCTTAGGGCCTTAGATTCGCGCTGCACCCTATGTACTCGACCCTCGAGCGCCTGCTTCCCTGGCTCGTGCGAGCGGCCTGGGGCGTGCTGCCCTTCACCCTGGGTCCGGCCCTGGCCGCGGCCCTCGACGACCGCAGCCGACCGGTGCAGGTCGTGGCCTCGGTGGTCCTCTGGGGCGTCTGGGCCTTGGTGCTGGTCGCCACCCTGGCCCCCCACCCCCTCGGTCTCACCGCCCTCCGCAGTGCCGCACCGGCAGCTCTGGTGACGGCGACGGTGGCCGCCGCCGGCGGCCACGGCTCGTCCTTGTCCACGGCGGCGTCCATGGTGACGGCGGGGCTGGCGATGGTGGTGGTCTTCCTGCCCGAGACCGCGGCTCTGTTCGCCAACGGGCCGGCCTATCCCAACGAGCGGCGGCTACCGCTGCGGGTCCCGGGAGCCCTCGTGCTCGGCATCGTGCCCGGGGCGTGGGCCATGGCCGTGGGCGCCCCGACGGCGGGCCTCCTGCTGTTGGCGGCTCGGCAGTGGATCCCCGGTGCCATCGTGCTGGCTGTGGGGACACCGGTGGTGGTGGCGCTCCACCGCTCCCTGCACGCCCTGTCCCGCCGATGGGTGGTGTTCGTGCCCGCGGGGATGGTGCTCCACGACCCCTTGGCCCTCACCGACCCTGTCCTGTTCCCCCGGAGGGGGATCGAGGTGCTCCGTCCCGCACCGGCGGGGAGCGAGTCCCTGGATCTCACCCAGGGCGCCCCCGGACTGGCTCTCGAGCTGGTGCTCCGGGAAGAGGCGACCCTGATGCTCGCCCAACCCCGCAACCGCCCGGGCAGAAGCGTCACCGCCGACCGCCTCCTGTTCACCCCCACCAGGCCGGGGGCGGTGCTGCGAGAGGCCGGCGCCCGGCGGGTGCCGACCGGCTAGCCCCACGACCGCCGCGACGCCCGCCTTCGAGGATCAGGCGGCGATGCCGCCGCCGAGGACCCGGTCGCCCTGGTAGAGCACCACCGTCTGGCCGGGCGCCACCGGACGCTGGGCCCGGTGATACCGGACAGCGTCGCCGAGCAGGACCGCCGGCTGCGGACGCCCGTGGGCGCTGGTCTGGACCTCCACCGGAGACCCGACCTCGACCGGCTCGTCGACCCAGGACACGCCGGTCATGGCCACCTCCTCGGCGGCCAGCTCGTCGAGCGTTCCCACCACGACCGTGGCCGAGTCCACGTCGACCGACAGGGCATAGCGCCGCCGGCCACCCGGCCCCTCGCCAAGGCCCCGCCGCTGGCCCACGGTGACCAGCTCGACGGCAGCCACTCTGCCGACGTCCTCTCCGGTGGACGAGTCCACCAGGCGTCCCGGGCGCATACCGATGCGCTCCCCGAGGAACGCTCGGCGCCCGCCGGTTGCGGTGATGAAGCAAACGTCCTGGCTGTCGGGCTTCCCCGCGGTGCGAAGGTCCAGGGCCGCCGCCTTCTCCCGAACCTCTGCCTTGGTCAGCTCACCGACCGGGAGCGACACCCTCGCCAGCTGCTGCTGTCCCAGCATGGACAGCACGTAGGACTGGTCCTTGGCGCCGTCCACGCCGCGCCACAGCTGCCAGCGGGGGCCGGCGCGGACCACCCTGGCGTGGTGACCGGTGGCCACTGAGTCGAAGCCGAGCTGGCGGGCGCGACGGAGGAAGCGGTCGAACTTGAGGTGGCGGTTGCACTCCACGCACGGGTTCGGCGTGAGTCCCTGAGCGTGAGCGGCCACGTAGGGCTCCACCACCCGGGCCTCGAACTCCTCGCCGAAGTTGAACACGTGGTGGACGACCCCGAGCTGTTGGGCCACGCGCCGGGCGTCGTCCACGTCGGCCACCGAGCAGCACCCCGAGTCGCTGACCCCTCCCCACAGCTTCATGGTGGCACCCACCACCTCGTGTCCTTGCTCCAACAGGAGGGCAGCGGCGACCGAGGAGTCCACGCCTCCGGACATGGCCACGAGCACCCGCACCGCCGCTAGCCCTCCCGCAGCCGGGCCACGACGTCGGGCACCGCCTTGAGGGCCAGGTCGACGTCCTCGTCGGTGGTGGTGGCGCCCATCGACAGCCGGAGGCTGGACAGCGCGTCCACCCGGTCCACCCCCATGGCCGTCAGCACGTGCGAGGGCTCCGTGGCGCCGCTGGCGCACGCTGAACCGGCCGAGGCGCAGATGCCGGCGTCGTCGAGCAGGACCAGGAGGGCCTCGCTCTCGACCCCCTGGAAGCGAAGGTGGCAGCTCCCGGCGACCTTGCGGTGGCGGGGCACGGTCTCGGTGGTGCCGGGGACGGCGTCGGCCAGGCCGTCGGCCAGGCGGTCCCGGAGGGCCCGCACGCGCTCGACCGTCGTCGTCCGCTCGGCCACCGTGGCCCCCATGGCGGCGGCCATGCCCACGATGCCCGCCACGTTGTGGGTGCCGCTCCGCCGCTCCCGCTCCTGGCCGCCTCCATGGATGATCGGCCCCACCGCCGTGCCGCCGCGCACCACCAGGGCTCCCACGCCCTTGGGCCCGCCGAACTTGTGGGCGCTGACCGCCACCAGGTCGGCGGGAGCGGCCAGGGCAGCCACGTCGAGCCAGAGGAACGCCTGCACGGCGTCGGTGTGCAGGGCCGCCCCCGGAGCCTTCCGGCGCACGATGGACGCCACCTCGTCGAGGGGCTCGATGACCCCCACCTCGTTGTTGGCCAGCATGACCGAGACCACCGAGACGTCGTCATCGAGGCCGTCGCCGAGGCGGTCGAGGGCCACCACTCCGTCGCCGTCGACGGGGACCGCCCTTCCGCCCAGCGCCTCGGTGGTGTGAAGCACGGCGTGGTGCTCGACGGCGGTGCACACCACTGCCCCTGGGCGCTTCACCCGGACGCCGGACAGGGCCAGGTTGTCGGCTTCGGTGCCCCCGCCCGTGAAGACAACCTCTCCGGGCTGGCACCCGAGGCACTCGGCGGCGGTGTCCCGGGCCTCGTCCACCGCCAAGCGGGCGAGGCGAGAGACCCGATGGGCACCGGAGGGGTTGCCGTAGTGCTCGGTGAGGTAGGGCAGCATGGCCTCGAGGGCCTCGGGCCGAAGCGGCGTGGTGGCAGCGTGGTCTAGATAGGCGGTCATGGGGTGAGACCAAGGTTAGGGCCGCCGAAGTGTCGAAGCCGCCGACGAGGCCAGTCGCGGGAAAACGGCCAGGGCCTGGCCAAAACAGGAAAAGATGCAGGTAGCCCGGCGCCAGCCCCTATCATGCGCCGGATGCGATGGTGGTATGAGCAAGACGGAGAGACAAAGGGGCCCGTCGAGGACCAGGGGCTGCGCGACCTCGTCGAGCAGGGCACCCTGAGCGCCGACAGCCGAGTCATCATGGAGGGCAGCTCGGACTGGAGCACGGTGGGCCAGCAGGCGTCGGCCATCGGGATCAGTCCCGGCGCTGAAGGAGGCGGCACAGGATCCTCGGGCTATACGCCCAGCTACACCTCTGGCCCTTCTGCTCCCGGTGATCCCTCGATGCAGCCGCCCCAGGGTGGGTACGGCCAGCCGTCCGAGGGCGGGTACGACCAGCCGCCCCCCGGTGCCTACGGGGCCCAGCCCCAGGGCCCTTATGGCCCCCCCGCCCAGGGCGCCTACGGGGGCCCCGTATCCGACAAGGAGTGGACCACCACGCTCCTGCTGTCCATCTTCCTCGGGGGTTTCGGGGTGGACCGCTTCTACCTCGGCTACACGGGCCTGGGCGTGGCCAAGCTCCTCACCCTCGGCGGGTGCGGCGTCTGGTCGATCATCGACATCATCAACATCGCCACCAACAAGATGACCGACGCACAAGGCCGGCCCCTCCGAAAGACTTGAGGCCGCGGGACCTCGTCGGGCTCTCCACTCCGGAGGCCCGGCTAGTGGTCCTGCCTGCTGGCTTGAGCCTTCTCGGAGTCCTCGGTCCCGACCGGCTCGCCGGTGTGCCGTCCCTCTGCCTTGTCCGCAGGGTCTTCGGCGCCTGCCCCTCCTGTGGCGTCACCCGGGCCATGGCCGCCCTCCTTCGAGGCGACCTGGGGCCCCGTCACCGGCGTGGTCTGGGCGCGCTGGTGCTCGTCACCCTGGGCGGAGTGGTCGCCGGCGACGCCCGCCGGCTCTGCCGGTGCGCGAAGGGCTCCACACGCGTTCAGGTGAGCACTGTGGTCGACGCCCCACCCGCCACGGTTTGGGAAGACCTGCGCCACATCGGCTCGCACCCGGCGTGGATGCAGGACGCCCAGGCCATCCGCTTCACCTCGGGGCAGCGAGAGGGGGTGGGAACCACCTTCGAGGCCGACACCAAGGTGGGCCCCTTCCGCCTCGCCGACCCCATGGAGATCATCGAGTGGGAGGAGGCCAGGTCATTGGCCATCCGCCACGGCGGGGTGGTCACCGGCACCGGCCGCTTCACGTTGGAGCCGGCCGCCGGTGGGCGCACCCGCTTCACCTGGCAGGAGGAGCTCAGCTTCCCTTGGTGGATGGGTGGGCCCCTGGGATCGCTCGTGGCCGGTCAGGTGCTGCGCATGGTCTGGAGGCGCAACCTGACCAACCTCACCCGCCGGTTCGAGCGGCGCTGAGCCGTTCAGCTCAGCCGGCGGGTACGAGCCAGAGCACGCCGAGGGGCGGCAGGGCCAGCTGGGCCGAGAAGGGCTGACCGTGCCAGCTGTCGCCGCCGGCGCCGATCTGGCCCCCGTTGCCCACCCCGCTGCCTCCGAACGACTTGGCGTCGGTGTTGAGCAGCTCCTGCCAGGGCCCACTCACCGGTAGGCCGACGCGATATGGCTGGCGGGGCACCGGGGAGAGGTTGGCCACGCACGCCAGGGGGCTGCCGCTGGCGCTGAGGCGCAGGAACGACAGCACATTGCTCTCCTCGTCGCTGGCATCGATCCAACGGAAGCCCTCGGCTTCAGTGTCGCGCTCCCAGAGCGCCGGCTGGCTGGCCGCCACCCGGTTGAGCGTTCTCACCAGGTCCTTCACGCCTTGGTGGCCCTCGCGCTCCAACAGGTCCCAGGCGAGGCTCTGCTCGTGTGACCACTCGCTCTCCTGGGCCAGCTCGGCCCCCATGAACAGCAGCTGCTTGCCGGGGTGGGCCCACATCCACGCCAGCAGAGCCCGCAGGTTGGCCAGCTGCTGCCAACGGTCACCGGGCATCTTGGACAGCAGCGAGCCCTTGCCGTGCACCACCTCGTCGTGGCTCAGCGGCAGCACGAAGTTCTCGGTGAAGGCGTAGAGCAGCCCGAAGGTCAGATCGTTGTGGTGGTAGCGGCGGTGGATGGGGTCCTTGGAGAAATACTCGAGGGTGTCGTGCATCCAGCCCATGTTCCACTTGAACCCGAACCCGAGCCCGCCCAGGTAGGTGGGACGGGACACCGACGGCCACGCCGTGGACTCCTCCGCCACCATCACCACACCCGGGTGATCGCCATAGGCGGCCTCGTTCACCTCCTTCAGGAAGGTGATGGCATCGAGGTTCTCTCTGCCTCCATACTCGTTCGGCAGCCACTCTCCCTCCTCGCGGGAGTAGTCGAGATAGAGCATGGAGGCGACGGCGTCCACCCGCACGCCGTCGAGGTGGAACTCCTCGATCCAGTACAAGACGTTGGCGATGAGGAAGTTGCGGACCTCGTGGCGGCCGAAGTTGAACACGAGGGTGCCCCAGTCGGGTTGCAGGCCCCGCCGGGGGTCCTCGTGCTCGTACAGGGCGGTGCCGTCGAAGCGAGCCAGTGCCCAGTCGTCCTTGGGGAAGTGGCCGGGGACCCAGTCCACGATCACGCCGATGCCCCGCTGGTGGAAGGCGTCCACCAGCGCCTTGAAGTCCTCGGGGCGACCGTGGCGAGCCATGGGAGCGAAGAACGACGTCACCTGGTACCCCCACGAGCCGGTGAAGGGGTGCTCGGCAACAGGCATCATCTCCACGTGGGTGAAACCCATGTCGGCGACGTACTCGGGAAGCTGTTCAGCCAGCTCCAGATAGGTGAGCGGGCGATGGCCCTCCTCGGGCTTGCGCCGCCATGAGCCGAGGTGCACCTCGTAGACCGACATGGGCCGGTGTATGGGCGGGTCCTGGCTGTCACGGGCGGCGGTCCAATCGTCGTCGCCCCACACGTAGCTCAGGTCGCTGACCACGCTCGACGTGCCGGGTGGCTCCTCGGCTCCGAAGGCCACCGGGTCGGCCTTGAGCGCCAGGTGGCCGGCCTGGTCGACGATCCCGTACTTGTACCTGGCGCCCGCCTCCACACCGGGGATGAACAGCTCCCAGATGCCCGAAGCGCCGAGCGAGCGCATCTGATGGGCCCGGCCGTCCCAGTAGTTGAAGTCACCCACCACCCGCACCGCCCTGGCGTTGGGGGCCCACACCGCGAAGGAGGTTCCTGGGGTGCCCTCATGGTTGCGCACGTGGGCGCCCAGAACCTTCCACATGCGCCGGTGCCGACCCTCCCCCAGCAGGTGCAGGTCCATGTCGCCCAACGTGGGCCAGAACCGGTATGGGTCCTCGTAGGTGTAGGACCTGGCGCCGGCGTACTCGGCCTCGAGCCGGTAACCCTGCGAGGCGCCGGGGGCTGTGGCCTCGAAGAGCCCCGCCGCGTCGACCGGCTCCATGGTCACCGGTTCTGCGTCGTGGAGCAGGACGCTCATGGAGGCCGCGCCCGGCCGAAAGGCCCGTACCATCCCCTCGTGGAAGCCGAGCACGTCGTGGGGAGTGGCGTGAGTGCCCTCGACGAGACGGGTGATGGTGCTGGCGTCAACCAAGGGACAGTCGTCCCCGCTCCGAGCTCGGCTCTCGGGGCTCCAGCAGCCCCGCGATGGCTGCTTTGGGAATGTCCACCCAGTCGGGCCGGTATGCCCGCTCGTAGAGGATCTCGTAGACCGCCTTGTCGAGCTCGAAGGCGGTCAGCACGGTGGGGCGATCTTCGACACCGGGCAGGAGGTCCTGGACGCCGTCGGTACGGAGGTAACCCTCGAGGAAGGACCGTCGGTTGCGTCCCTCCCAAGCCGCGGCCCGTGGAACCAGCTCGTCGTGCTCCCGCTCGTCCCTCTCCGCCAGGGCCACGGCAGCAGCGTACTGAAGGGAGCGCATCATGTTGGCCACGTCCTGGAGCGGCGACGAGAACAGCAGGCGCTCCTCGGGCGGCCGGGCGGGTTCCCCTTCGAAGTCGAGCACGAACCAACCGGCGTCGGTGCGAAGTACCTGGCCCAGGTGGTAGTCGCCGTGGATGCGGATGGCAGAGCCGGGATCGGCGACGGCCCGCAGGCGACCCAGGAACTCCTCGGCCGTCCCCCGCTCGGCGTCGTCCTCCTCCAGCCGGGCCAACTGGCCCTCTGCGGCCGACGCCCACGCCGCCGGGTCCCCCGGCTCGGACCCGAACACCTCGGCCAGGGCCAGGTGCATGCCGGCGGTGACCTCACCCAGCCGCCACGCCTCACCCGCGAAGTCCCCGCCGCACTCGGCGGGGTCGTCACAGTCGGCGGCGTACATGTCCCGCAGCGACGTGAGGGCCAGGGCCCAGCCCTCGGTACCCCCGGAGAGATAGGGCTGCACGACAGCCAGATGGGAGTCGTCGAAGGTCCAGGTGGCCAGAGGAGCGGCCACGTGGGAGAACCCGGTGGCAGCCAGGGCCTCGGTGATCTCGATCTCGGGATTGGGTCCTTCGTGGAGGCGCCGGAAGATCTTCAGCAGCAGGCGGTCGTCGTAGATGAGCGAGGTGTGCGACTGCTCGACTCCGATGGGTCGCACCAGCTCGGCTTCCTCGCCAGGAGCCACCCGGGCCAGCAGGTTCCGGGCCAGGCCTGTGTCGAGAACGGCGTCGAAGGCCAGCAAGCCGTCGAAGGCGCCGAGCACGGCGTTCTCGTTCCCGTGGAGGAACTCGGGTGGCTCGTGCACGGGGCGAAGGCCCACCAGCACTTGGTACCTGGCGCCGTCGGCGTCGACGATCATCCATCGGAAGCCCTCTTCCAGCTCCTGGTGGTCGAGAACCACCACCCTCTCGGGTGCGTCACCGGCGAACCACCGCTGCCGGCCGAGGTATCCGGGGAGCAGCTCTTCGATGTCCATCAGGACGGGTCCACCAACTCGAACCAGTAGGTGTCGTAGGGGCCGAGGGTCACGAAGTACGCCAGCTCGCCGATCGGGGGGAACGGCACCCTCCCGAGAAGCTCGATGGGCACCTTTCCCTCGAAGCGCTGAAGCGGCAGCTCGGCGGGCTGGGCGAACCGGGACAGGTTGTACACGCACAACACGATGTCGGCGCCCTCGTGGCGCACGTAAGCCAGGACCGAGGGGTTCTCGCTGGGGATGACCTCGAAGCTCCCGGTGCCGAGCACGGGGTGCTGGCGGCGCACGGCCAGCATCCGTCGCATCCAGTACAGCATGGAGCTGCGGTCCCGCATCTGGGCCTCGACGTTGACGGCCTGGAAGCCGTGCACGGGATCCATGAGCGGGGGGAGGTAGAGGCGGGCGAAGTCGGCCCTGCTGAAGCCGGCGTTGCGGTCAGGTGACCACTGCATGGGCGTGCGCACGCCGTCCCGGTCGCCCAGATAGATGTTGTCGCCCATTCCGATCTCGTCGCCGTAGTACAGCACCGGGCTCCCGGGCATGGAGAAGAGCATGGCGTGCAACAGCTCGGCCACCCGCCGGTCGTTGTCCACCAGGGGGGCCAGGCGCCGGCCGATGCCGATGTTGCGCCGCATGCGGGGGTCCTTGGCGTACTCGTCCCACATGTAGTCCCGCTCCTCGTCGGTGACCATCTCCAAGGTGAGCTCGTCGTGGTTGCGCAGGAACGTGCCCCACTGGCACCCGTCGGGGATCTCGGGGGTCTGGGCCAGGATCTCGGTGATGGGCGTGCGCTGCTCTCGGCGGATGGCCATGAACATGCGGGGCATCAGGGGGAAGTGGAAGCACATGTGGCACTCGTCACCGTCGCCGAAGTAGTCCACGACGTCGGCGGGCCACTGGTTGGCCTCGGCCAGGAGCACCTTGCCCGAGAAGATGGAGTCGACCTCCTTTCGCAGCCGCTTCATGTACTCGTGGGTATCGGGCAGGTTTTCACCGTTGGTGCCGTCGCGCTCGAACAGATAGGGGACGGCGTCGAGGCGGAAGCCGTCGAGGCCGACGTCCAACCAGAACTTGACCACGTCCAGCATCGCGTTCTGGACCTCTGGGTTCTCGTAGTTGAGGTCCGGTTGATGGCCGAAGAACCGATGCCAGTAGTACTGGCCTCGCTGGGCGTCCCATGCCCAGTTGGACCGCTCGGTGTCGGTGAAGATGATGCGGGCCTCCGACCAGCGCACGTCGTCGTCGTTCCACACGTACCAATCGGCCCTGGGGTTGGTGCGGTCCTGCTTGGACTCCTGGAACCACGGGTGCTGGTCGCTGGTGTGGTTCATCACCAGGTCGGCGATGATGCGGATGTCGCGCCGGTGGGCCTCCTCCACGAGGTGCACGGCGTCGGCCAGGTCCCCGTACTCGGGCAGGATGGTGAAGAAGTCGGCGATGTCGTAGCCACCGTCGCGCAGGGGTGACTGGTAGAAGGGGAGCAGCCAGATGCAGTCGACACCCAGCCACTCGAGGTAGTCCAGCTTCTCGGTGAGGCCCTGGAGGTCCCCGGTGCCGTCGTGGTTGGAGTCGTAGAACCCCCGCACCAGGACCTCGTAGAACACGGCCCGCTGGAACCACCGGGGGTCCGAACTGGTCTGGTCGGTGGTCATGTCGAGGCGCTCGACGAGTTGCTTCGCAGGTGGAGTACGTGGGCGGCCTGGTCCGGAGCCAGCCGGACGTAGGAGCGGGAACCGTGCCAGGTGAACGACTCCTGCGCCAGCTCGTCGTAGGCCTCGAAAGGCTCGTCCCAGCCGATGCCGAGGTGGCTCAGGTCCAGGCTGAGGGTGCACTCCTGGACGGTGTAGGGGTCGAGGCTCACGACCATGAGCACCACGTCGGAGCGGTCATCGCTGTGCTTCGAGTAGGCGATGACCGCGGGGTTGTCTGCGTGATGGAAGCGGATGGTGCGCAACCGGTGCAGGGCCGGGTGACGGCGACGAGCGTCGTTGAGGCGGGTGATGAACGGGGCGAGAGAGTGGGACTGGCTCCAGTCGCGGTTCTTGATCTCGTACTTCTCCGAGTGGCGGTACTCCTCGTTGCCTTCGGAGAAGGGCTGGTTCTCACAGAGCTCGTAGCCGCTGTAGATGCCGTACGACGGCGTCATGGTGGCAGCCAGCACCAGGCGCTGCTTGAACGCCGCGGGCGGGCCGTCGCGCAACGGGCCGCTCAGGATGTCAGGGGTGTTGGGCCAGAAGCTGGGGCGCATGTAATCGGCGGTGGGGCCGGTCGCCAGCTCCAGCAGGTACCCCTCGAGCTCGGGCTTGGCGTTGCGCCACGTGAAGTAGGTGTAGCTCTGGCTGAAGCCGACCTCGGCCAGCTTGGCCATCATCTTGGGCCGGGTGAAGGCCTCGGCCAGGAACACCACCTCGGGGTGCTCCTCCTGGACGGCGGGGATGAGCCATTTCCACAGGGCGATGGGCTTGGTATGGGGGTTGTCCACCCGGAAGATCAGGACACCCCGGTCGATCCAGAAGTCGAGGATCTCCTTGCACGCGGCCCAAAGGGCGACACGAGCGTCCTCGTCCTCTGGCCAAAAGTTGATCGGGTAGATGTCCTGGTACTTCTTGGGAGGGTTCTCGGCATAGGCGATCGAGCCATCCGGACGGTGGTGGAACCACTCGGGACGCTCTGACACCCAGGGATGGTCAGGTGAGCACTGCAGGGCGTAGTCGAGGGCCACCTCCATGCTCAGCTGTCGAGCGCGGTCGACCAACCGATCGAAGTCCTCGATGGTACCGAGGTCGGGATGTACGGCGGTGTGGCCGCCCTCGGGCCCCCCGATGGCCCACGGGCTGCCCACGTCGTCGGGCCCGGCGGCCAAGGTGTTGTCCGGCCCCTTGCGGTACTGACGGCCGATTGGATGAACGGGAGGCAGGTAGACGACGTCGAAGCCCATGGCCGCCACGGCGTCGAGGCGGTGGACCGTGCCGGCGAAACCTCCATAGGAACGAGGGAACAGCTCGTACCAGGCGCCCACGAGGGCGCGCTCGCGATCGACCCAGAGGGGCAACGGCTTCGATCTCGTGCGATCCACGGAACCCGACGGCCCGCTCAACAGCTCGGCGGCGTCGGGGTCGAGGGCTGGCGACAGACGATCGCTGGGTCTGGCGCCTTCGTCCCGCAACGAGCGCACCACCTCGGCCAAGAGACTCCCTTCGTGCTCGTCACGGTCTTCCCGCCGCGCTTCGAAGAGGCAGGCGGCCTCCTCGAGCTCGACGCTGACGTCCTGCCCGGCCGCAGTCTTCACGTCGACCTTGTGCCGCCAGGTGGCATAGAGGTCGGTCCACGCCTCCACCACCAGCTCGTGGCGCCCGAGGGTCGTCGGCTCGATCACCCCCTCCCAGCGGTCGTTACCAACCTCGCTCAAGGGTGAAGCCGTCTCCTTGCCGTCCGGCGCCCAAAAGTGCACCTGGGCAGCGAGCACGTCGTGGCCGTCCTTGTAGATGTCCGCCGACACTCGCACCGCCTCGCCCACCACCGCCTTGGCCGGGTGGCGGCGGGGCGCGCGGGGGCGGATGTCATCGATGACGATGCGGCCCGGTTGCTCGAGCATTTCCTCCCTGGCTACCACGTAGCCGGCGGCGGGGAAACCGGCACCCTGGCATCGGCGGCACGCCAGCAATACCAGGCGGCCACAGTGCGGTGGGGCCGGTAACGCTCGCCGAGCGACATCAGTTCTGGTGGCGTCGGGGGAGCATCCACCCCGTGCACGCGGGCGTAGCCCATGCGTACGCCGAGATCACCTACCGGCCACACGTCGGGCCGGAGGAGCTGGAATATCAGGAACATCTCCGCCGTCCATGGCCCGATTCCCCGCACCGTGGACAGTCGGGTGACGACGTCCTCGTCGGCCAGGCGTCCCAGCCCTCCGAGACGCAGACTACCGTCCCGCACTCTGGTCGCCAGGTCCTTGACGCTGGCTCGCTTGGATGCCGACAGCCCTGCCGCCCGCAGGGTCTCGTCAGGCGTGGCCAGCACCGCCTGCGGCGTGGGCCGCCCACCGTAGAGGGCGACGAAGCGGGCGTGGATGGCGGCGGCCGCCCGTCCGGCCAGCTGCTGGTACATGATCGACCTGGCCAGCGCAGCGAAGGCGCCGCCAGGGTACCGGCGCTGGCTGAGCGTGCAGGCCCCGATGGTTGCCACCGCCGCGGCCATGGCCGGGTCCCGCTCGCAGATCGTGGTCGTGGCCACGGCCCAGCGGTTCGACGCGATCGAGGCGTCCTGGCGATACGGCACTCCTACATTGAAGCGCCATGTCACTCGACCAGTCCTGACGCTTGGTCCTGAAGCCCCTTGATCCCGGACTCGGAGGACAGCGGCCGGCACCGCTAGCGTCGGCGCCATGAAGGCACAGCGCACGTTCACGGTGCGACCGAAGCTTCCCGAGCCTCTCACGGCCCTCGATGAGCTGACGACGAACCTCCGCTGGTCATGGGACCGCCGGACTCGGGAGCTGCTCCGCAGCACTGACCCCGAGGCCTGGCAGGCCAGTGGGGGAGACCCCCGCGGGCTCCTCGCCCTCACCTCCCTCGGTCGCCTCAACGCCCTGGCCCGGGACCCCGGGTTCCTCGCCGAGCTGGCCGGCGTCCATGGGCAGCTCCAGCGCTACCAGAGCGAGCCCCGCTGGTTCCAGCACCGACCCGGGACCAGTGTGCGATCGATCGCCTACTTCTCGCCCGAGTTCGGGATCTCCGAGGCCCTGCCCCAGTACTCGGGCGGCCTGGGCGCCCTGGCCGGTGACCACCTGAAGGCCGCCAGCGACCTTGGCCTGCCTCTCACCGGGGTGGGCCTGCTCTACCGCCAGGGGTACTTTCGCCAGGGCCTCGACGCCGACGGTTGGCAGGTGGAGCGCTACCCGACCCTCGACCCCCATGCCATGGCCCTACGCCAGGTGGAGGAGACGCAGGTCCACGTGGACCTGGCCGGGGTACCCCTGACCGCCCACGTGTGGCGGGTGGACGTGGGCCGCGTGCGCCTGCTCCTGCTCGACTCCGAGGCCGACGAGAACGAACCCGAGATGCGCCTCGTCACCGACCGCCTCTACGGCGGGGGTACCGAGCACCGCCTCCGCCAGGAGATCCTACTCGGCATCGGCGGAGTGCGGGCCCTAGATGCCGTGGGCGAGAACGGCCAGATCTTCCATACCAACGAGGGTCACGCCGGCTTCCTCGGGTTGGAGCGCATCCGGCGCCTGATGACCGGGGAGGCCATGAACCTGGCCGAGGCCGTGGAAGCAGTGCGCTCGGCCACCATCTTCACGACCCATACCCCAGTCCCAGCCGGCATCGACCGCTTCCCGAGGGAGTTGATGGAGCGGTACTTCAAGTCCCTGGCCGACGAGTGCGACATCTCCTTCGACGACCTGATGGCCCTCGGCCAGATGCCCGGCGAACCGCCGGACGCACCGTTCAACATGGCCGTCATGGGGATGCGCCTGGCGGGTGCGTCCAACGGCGTGTCCCGGCTGCACGGAGAGGTGAGCCGGGCCATGTACCAACCGCTCTGGCCGGCTCTGACGCTGGACGAGGTGCCCATCACCTCGGTCACCAATGGGGTTCACGCCCCGAGCTGGGTGTCGCCGGAGATGGACGATCTGCTGTCCCGCCACGTCTCCCCCACCTGGCCCGAGGCCGAGCCGGATGCCTGGGCCGGCCTCCAGCAAGCGTCCGACGAGGAGCTCCTGCGGGTGCGCGACCAGGGGCGGCGGCGCATGGTGGCGGACGTACGCCGGCGGCTCCGCTCAGCGGCGCTGGCCAGGGGCGCCTCTCCCCCGGAGGCGTCGTGGTGCGACGATGTGCTCGATCCGGACATCCTCACTATCGGGTTCGCTCGCCGCTTCGCCGCCTACAAGCGGGCGACGCTGCTGCTCTCGCAGCCCGAGCGCCTGGAGGCCCTGCTGCTCTCGCCCGAGCGGCCCGTGCAGTTGGTCTTCGCCGGCAAGGCCCATCCCGCCGACGATCTGGGCAAGGACATGATCCGCCAGGTGGTGCAGTTCTCCCGGCGCCCGGAGGTTCGCCATCGGATGGTCTTCGTGGACGACTACGACATTGCCGTTGCCCGTAGCCTCTACCAGGGCTGCGACGTCTGGCTCAACAATCCCCGGCGCCCTCTCGAGGCGTGTGGCACCAGCGGGGAGAAGGCAGCGCTGAACGGCGCCCTCAACTGCTCCGTGCTCGACGGTTGGTGGGCCGAGATGTTCGACGGTGGGAACGGTTGGGCCATCTACTCGGCCGAGGCGTCCGAGGACCTCGCCACGCGGGACGAGATCGAGGCCCACAGCCTCTACGACATCCTCGAGCGCCAGGTCGTCCCCCTCTTCTACGAGCGTCCGGAACACGGATCGAACCCGTGGGCGCAAAGGGTCAGGGCGGCTCTGGTCTCACTCGGCCCACGGGTCGTCGCCGGGCGCATGCTCCATGACTACGTCGAGCAGCTCTATGAGCCCATGGCCCGACGGGAAGTGGTGATGCGCCAGTCGGGCCACGCCCGGACGAAGGACCTCAGCGCCTGGAAGCAACGGGTGCGCTCGGCGTGGCCCCTCGTGAAAGTGGGTTGGCTGCACGGCGACTCCGGGCCCGCCGACCTGGGTGCCGAGCGCACCGTGGAAGCCGCGGTGGATCTGGGCCCGCTGACAACCGGCGACGTGACCGTGGAGCTGATCCACGGCCCGCTGGGTGCCGACGACGAGATGGCGTCCTCGACCGTGCCCATGGATCTGGTGGGCCCGGCTGACGGGCCGAGTCGTCACCTGTACGCCGGCCGCTTCACCTGCGAGCGAGCCGGTCGCTACGGCTACAACGCCAGGGTGGTGCCCGCCCACCCCGACCTTATCGATCCGGCCGAGACGGGTCTGGTGGCCTGGGCCTGAGGCGCGCCTCGCGACCGTTTGGCGGCTCCACCAGAGCTTGCCCGGCGAGTTAGCCTGAGGGCATGGCATTGACCAAGGGACGACTTCGAGAACTTCGCAGGGAAGAGCTCCGCAGGATCCAACCTCGCAGGCAGGGGTTGCTCAGCGAGACCGACGACGGCGCCGGCGACCCGCCCTCTCCCGCTCCGCAGGACCGGATGGGCGGCCGCGCTCCCTTGGCGCTCGCCGTGTCGTGGGTCGTCGTCATCGCCCTCGTGACCGCCTTGGAACCGGCTCCGGCCGGACCGGAGGCGGCCGAGCCGCTGTGGGCCAGCGTGTGGGCCGTCACTCTGCTGGTGACCCTGGCCGCGGCCGGGGTGGGTCTGGCCCGGCGCCAGCGTGCAGGGTTCTCGGCCTCAGCCGTCGCCGCTGGCGTGGCCCTCTTCGGTGCCGTGATGTGCCCTGTCTCCGGCCACCACGGCGTGGGCGCCTGGTGGTTCGCCCAGATGGCAGGGTTCATGGCTCTGGGAGCGGTCAGCCTGGCAGGCCTGAGGTCCTTCCGAGCCCGCCCGTAGGTCCCCGCCCGAAGATCGGAGCCCCGAGAGGGGTCTCAGTGCTCCGGCTGGTCCACGACGTCGAAGTCGATGCCCTTGGCCCGAACCTCGTTGAGGCCGGGCACTCGATCACGCAGGATCCGCTCGATGCCCGCCTTGAGGGTCATGGTGGACATCGGGCACCCTCCGCAGGCACCCATGAGCTCGATGTCGACCACGCCGGTCTCTTGATCCAGCTCGAGGACGCGCATGTCGCCGCCGTCCGACTGGAGGGCGGGACGGATGGCGTCGATGGCCTCGAGAAGCTGACTTTCCATGTCTTCACCGTACAACCGGGCGACGGCTCCGTTGATTCCTCAGTGAACCTCGACGTCGGCCCCCAGGGAAACGAGCTTTCCGGCCAGGTCGTCGTAGCCCCGTGCCACGTGGGAGGCGTCGGCCACCACCGTCTCCCCCTCGGCGGCCAACCCGGCCAGGACGAGCGCAGCACCGGCCCTGAGGTCGGGGGCCCGCACCGGAGCCCCCGACAGACGCTCGACGCCCCGAACCACGGCATGGTGTCCCTGAATGCGGACGTCGGCGCCCATGCGCACCAGCTCGTTGACGTAACGGAAGCGGTTGGCCCCGTACAGGTTCTCGGTGACGATGCCCACCCCGTCGGCCACGGACAGCATGGCCACCAGCAATGGCTTGTAGTCGGTGGCGATGCCGGGGTAGGGCAACGTGGACACGTCGGTCGACCGCAAGCGACCGGGCGCCGAAGCCCAGATGCCCGTGCCCGTGGGCGAGGTCCGCACCCCCATCTCCCCCAGCTTCAACATGAGCATGTCCATGTGGTCTGGCCGGGCCCCTTCGAGGGTGATCTCCCCGCCGGCCAGGCCCACGGCCGCGAGGAAGGTCGCTGACTCCACCCGATCGGGAATGACCTGGTGCTCGACAGGGCTCAGCTCCTCCACGCCCTCGACCTCGATGGTGGGGGTGCCCGCCCCCACGATCCTTGCGCCCATGCGGGTGAGGAAGGCGGCCAGGTCCGCCACCTCTGGCTCCCGTGCCGCGTTCTCTATGACGGTGGTGCCCTTGGCCCGCACCGCGGCCATGAGCAACGTGTCGGTGGCCGTGTGGCTCGGCACCTCCAGCAGCACCCGGGTACCGAGTAGCTGGTCGGCCGTGGCGTCGATCACGCCGTGGTGGAGCTCGAAGCTTGCCCCCAGCTGGGCCAGCCCGCCCAGGTGATCGTCCACGGGTCGGGAACCGAAGTCGTCGCCGCCGGGCATGGGCACCCGGGCCCGGCCCACGGCGGCGAGGAGAGGGCCGAGGACGACCACGGACGCCCGCATGCGCTCGACCAGCTCGTAGGGCGCCTCGGGGATGATCTCGGGCGGCCGTCGCACCACCAGGTCCTGGTGCTCGCCGCGGTGGACCTCGAGGCCCATGGAGACGAGAAGCTCGCACATGGACTCGACGTCGGCGATCCACGGCGCGTTGCGCAGTACGTGCTCTCCCTCGGCCAGGAGCGTGGCCGCCAGGAGCTTGAGCACCGAGTTCTTGGCTCCGGCGATCCGCACCGTGCCGTCGAGCGGGGGCCCGGGGCGCACCACGAAGCGATCCACGCCCCAGTATCTCGCCTCCCGAGCAGCGCTTGCTGGTGAGCTCTTCGGCACCCGAGCGGTCCCGGCCAGACTGTGCACCCTGATGCGGGTGGTCACCGACGATCTGCTCGATTCCGCTGCCCTCTCCCGAGTCGTCTCGCCCCGGGCTGGCCTCGTCCTCGAGCGGGCCGACGGTCGACCTTCGAAGTCGGACGTGCTGGTCTTCGAGGCCGAGGAAGGGCCTTTCCGCCCCTACCGGCGGACGATCGAGATCCAGCTCGCGGACCACGATCTCCATCACGTGCGGCAGGTGGTGGAGTACAGGGCCGACATCCCCTACTTCGGTTGGCTCTTCGACCTGCTGGCCCGCCGTCATCTGGGGGCCCTGGGCTCGGGCGGCTCGCGGTCTCCCTGGTGGAGCCCGCCCGAGCGCCTGGACGCCCACGCGGCCCGAGCCCTGGCCTCTCTGTGCGCCCTGTCGGTGGTGTTGGGCTACCTCGGCACCCTCCTGACCCAGACCATGACGTTTGCCGCTGCTGAGTTCGGCGCCGACAAGTCCGCCCAGGGTGTGGCGCTGGCGGTGGTCCGCGCTGACGTCGTGCTGGCCGTCGGCGTGGTGGCGTGGGCCGACCGGCGAGGGCGCAAGGGGGTCCTGGTCCTGGCCAGTGCCGCCGGCTGTGCCGTCACGGCGACAGGCGCCGTCGCTCCCTCGCTGTTCCTGCTGGCAGCCAGCCAAGTGGCAGCCCGGGGTCTGGTGACGGCCGCGGTCGTGATCGTGGGGATCGTGGCCGCCGAGGAGATGCCCGCCGGCTCACGTGCCTACGCCGTCAGCCTGATGGCCATGTCGGCTGCGCTCGGGGCGGGCCTGGCGGCGGTGTTCCTCCTCCCGGTGGCGGACGTGGCCGAGCCGGCATGGCGGCTGCTCTTTGCCCTGGCCCTCACCGGCCTTCCCCTGGTGGCCAGCGTGTCCCGGCGCCTGCCCGAGAGCCGGCGCTTCCAGGCCGCTCACGCCCAGGCCCCGATGGCCGGCCACGGGCGGCGCTTCCTCCTCCTCGGCGTGTCCGGCTTCCTGCTCAACATGTTCCTGGCTCCCGCCGCCCAGTTCAGCAACGAGTACCTGCGGACGGAGCGTGGGTTCTCTGCCGGCCGCATCGCCCTCTTCACCCTTCTCACCGCCACACCCGGATCCATCGGCATCATCGCCGGAGGGCGCTTGGCCGAGCGAGGCCGGCGTCTGGTCGCCGCCGTCGGGGTGGTGGGCGGCGTGGGCGCCACCGTCTTGATGTACCTGGCCAGCGGCTGGCCTCTGTGGGCCTGGTCGGTGACGGGATCCATCCTGGGCGCGGCCACCGTGCCGGCGCTCGGCGTCTACGGTCCGGAGCTGTTCCCCACATCCCTGCGGGGCCGGGCCAACGGCCTCATCGCCGCCCCGGCGCGCCTCGGCAGCGTGGCCGGGCTGCTGATCGTGGGCCATCTGGCCGCATCATCGGACAGCCTGGGCCCAGCCATGGCCCTGCTGGCTCTGGGCCCTGCGGTGCTGGCCGTTGCCGTGGTGGTGGCTTACCCGGAGACGGCCCACCGGGAGCTCGAGGAGCTCAACCCCGAAGACGCCCCGGACGCCGCCCGCTGATCCGCCGACCGATCAGTACGCGCCCTTGGAGGAGATCACCACTGGCACCGTCTTCAACAAGATGGCCAGGTCACGCCACACCGACCAGTTGTCGACGTAGTAGAGGTCCCAGCGATCCTTGGCCTCGCGATCCTGAGACCGCCCACTGACCTGCCACATCCCGGTCACCCCTGGACATACCCGCAACCGTTCGAAGACCTCGGGTGTCCAGAGAGCGACCTCCGAGAGCAACTGGGGGCGCGGTCCCACCAGGCTCATCTGTCCCATGAGCACGTTGACGAGCTGGGGAAGCTCATCTATCGAGAGCCTGCGCAACAGCCGTCCCGCCGGTGTCACGCGCGGGTCGCGGCGGAGCTTGACCAGCCCTTCGGACGCCTCCAGGGCGGCGTCCAGGAGAAGCTTGTCGTTGTCAACCCACATCGTGCGCAGCTTGAGGATCCTGAAGACCCGCCCCCGGTAGCCGATTCGCTCCTGGGCGAAGAAGATGGGACCGGGGGACGTGAGCTTGATGGCCAGGGCAGCCAGGGCCAGCACGGGCAGTACCGCGATGAGCATGACCGTGGACAGAGCGATGTCGAAGGCCCGCTTGGCGACCGGGCGCCACCCGTTGCGCTTGACAGGCTCCACGTAGAGCATGGAAAAGCCGCCGAGCGGCCGTACCGACAGACGGGTGGCGTCGATGTCCCGGAGCGACGACGACAGCTCCACGTGGATGCCAGCGTCGGTGAGGGTGCGGATCAGGCGGTTGGAGGTCTGGGCGTCCACGTCGGTGGTGGCCACCACCACCCCGGCCGCTCCGACCGTGCGCAGCTCCTCGACCACCTCGGCCCCCGGCCCGAAGACCGGATAGCGGTCGGCCAAGCCCGGGGCCACCCGCTCGGGATCCCCAATGAGGCCCACCACGGAGTACCCCAGCTCCGGTCGTTCCTCGAAGACCCGCGCCATGGCCAGCGCCTCCGGGCCGGCCCCGGCCACAGCGACCGGTCGCAGGCACCGACCTCTTCGGCGCAGCAGGGTGAACCCATAGCGGATCAGCTCTCGCTCGACCAGCATGGCGCAGAGGGCCGCGCCGAAGAGCATCAGGAACCAGCTCTTCTCCACGGCCACGTCCAAGAAGTACGCCACCACGGTGGTGACCAACGTGCTGGCGGCGACGGCGTGGACCAGGTGCCCCACCTCGTCGCGCCGGCCGGTCACGTGGCGGGCGTTGTAGAGCCGGTAGCGACGGAAGACTTCGATCCACAACGGCAGTGAGAGCAGGCCCACGCGCTGGTAGGCAGCACTCCCGACCAGGGCCATGTCGAGCTCCGGCGGCGGGAGCAGGGCGTGGGAGACGGCCATGGCCCCGCCGACGGTGACGGCGTCGGCCCCCGCCACGAGGAACCTCGTCATCCGGGCCAGGCTGGGCCGGGCACGGGCCCTCTCGCCGGCCTCGCGGCCGTCGGCATCGAGGATGGGACGGATAGGTTGGACCAGGGAGCCGGCCGGCTCCTTGCCGGGGTCTCCTATGACCGTCAGCTCGGCAGGGGAGGCCCCGTTGAGCTCAGCCGGAGAGAGGCCGGCTGGCTCAGGTGGCCACGTATCCAGTTCCATGCTGGAGCTTCGACTGCCTGCTCTTCCAACTTGACCCGTATCCCTGTTCACTGCCGTACGGGTCGGGTGCGCCGGAGGCGGTCAGGCGGTCAGGCGAGTGCGGCTGCGCCGCACGAAGAACGTTCCCGCCCCGACTGCGCCAAGACCGATGACGGTGAGACCCACCAGATCCCCGCCCGTGACGGGAAGGGTGGAATCCTGCGAAACGGGGGCCCGGTCCGACCTGGCGGAACGGCTCAGCTGCTGGTCACTGACCTCCGGAGGGGGGCCTACGTAACCCTGCGCCCACGCCGCGGCGGGAAACGCCAGCCCTGAGATGAGCGCTGCCCCCGCAACTGCGAGCCTTCTTGTGTGGTTCATCGTGCCCTCCGCTCGTCCGTCATTCCTGGTATAGCCGCAGGGTATCGAACACTCTGCGTGGTAGTCAACAACAGTCAACCACAGAGGACCTGTTTTCCTCGGTAGTGTGCAGTGTAGGGCATTCTCTCCGGGAACCAAACATCTGCCAAGCGACCGGGCACGACGCCGTCCTGGACCACCCGGCAGAAACGAGATCAGGCCCCGGTCAGGAGTATGCGCTTGGCGTCGGCCAGCTCCTGGATCTTGGCGCCCGCCTCGGCCGGGAGGCCACCGTGGTCGGGGTGGGCGTCGCGTACGAGCCGGCGGAACCGGCGCAGGATGTCGCCGCGGAGCGGCTCGGTCTCCACCGGGAACCCGAGCACCCGCAGCGCCCAGCGCTCGTCGCCCGACGTGGGCAGGGGCCGCAGGGCCGTGCCCTCTCCCGCGAGGTAGCGCATCAGCCGCCCGTCGGCTTCGCCCTCCCAACGCGTGGCCCGGCGCAGGAGCCTGAAGGCGGCCGGGCGGAAATCGCCGTCGAGGGTGGTGGCGGCGTACAGAGCCCCGAGCACCTGGGGCAGGCGACCGCCGTGGTCGTCCAGCTCCAAGACAACCGCTCGGCCGGTCCTGACCAGGCGGTGGTGGCTGCGGTCCAGGCCCACCACGTCGGTCTGGAAGCGGTGGCGCAGCCGAGGTTGGGAGATACGGCGACCCAGCTCGAGGTCCCAGATCAACCGGTCCAGGTCCTCCCGAAGCTCGTCGTCCAGCCCCCCGGCGTGGGCCCCGAGGACAGCGGCCAGCAGCAGAGGCCCATAACCCGGCCTTGGCTCGGCGGGAAGATAGAGGTCGCCGAGCGCCACCCGGCGGGTGGGGGCAACCGCCCGAGAATGGCGGACCTCGAGCTCGGCGAGGATCATGCTCCGACGGTAACGCCCAGGAAGCGACCGATGAGGGTCGAGGGGCGTCGCCGGGCCATTGGGCAGCAGGCGCCCGTTCGGGACGAAGGCTAGGGTCCGAGGATGGCCAAAGGCGAAAGGCAGACCCCCGATCGCAACATGGGCCTGGAGCTCGTCCGGGTCACCGAGGCCGCGGCGCTGGCCGCCGCACGCTGGATGGGCCGGGGCGACAAGGAAGGTGCCGACGGCGCCGCCGTGGACGCCATGCGGGTCGTGCTCAACTCGGTGCCCATGGACGGGCTGGTGGTCATCGGCGAGGGCGAGAAGGACGAGGCGCCCATGCTCTACAACGGCGAGCACATCGGTGACGGGTCGCCACCGGAGACCGACATCGCCGTGGACCCCGTGGAGGGCACCACCCTGACCGCGCTCGGTCAGGAGAACGCCATCTCGGTGATCGCCGTCAGCGAGAGGGGCAGCATGTTCGACCCCGGGCCCTGCTACTACATGAACAAGATCGCCGTCGGCGCAGAGGCCGTGGGCGCCATAGACATCACCCGATCCCCCACCGAGAACCTCCAGTCGGTGGCCGAGGCCAAGAACGTGTCGGTGCGCGACCTCACGGCGGTGATCCTCAAGCGTCCCCGCCACGACGACCTCGTGGCCGAGGTACGCGAGGCCGGGGCCCGGATCCGCCTGATCCCAGACGGCGACGTGGCCGGGGCCATGACTACAGCGTGGCCCGAGGCAGGGGCCGACATCCTCTTCGGCATCGGCGGCACACCCGAGGGCGTGATCAGCGCCGCCGCCCTCAAGTGCATGGGCGGCGAGATGCAGGCCCAGCTCTGCCCCAAGACCGACGAGGAGCGTCAGGCCACCATCGACGCCGGCTACGACCTCGACGCCGTGCTCACCACCGAAGATCTGGTGAAGGGCAGCAACAGCTTCTTCGCCGCCACCGGCATCACCGACGGGGAGCTGCTCAGGGGCGTTCACTACGACAGCAAGGGAGCCACCACCCAGTCGCTGGTCATGCGGTCCAAGTCGGGCACGGTGCGGCGCATCGATTCCCGCCACCGCCTCCAGAAGCTGCGGGAGTTCAGCGCCGTCGACTTCGACTGATCTCGCCCTCGGCGGGAAGCGCCTCGGGCGAATCATCGTGCTCCGGGCTCGCGGCAAAAAGGGCTCGCCCTACGCCCTCAATTCTCTCGAGTCAGTTGCCTACGGAGATGAGTGCTGGCGGCATCCTGGGCCCAGCCCCGGCTCGCCAGGAAGGCAACGGCCGCCCCGTCGAGACCCCCATCGGCGGCGATGGCTCGGCAACCCCTCTCGGCAGCAAGGGACTCCACGGCGGCCAGCAGGTGCGAGCCGATTCCCTGCCGCCGCCGAGGGACCTCCACGACCAGGCGGTCGAGCCGGGCGCTCTGGCCTCGGATGACCCCGGTGGCGATGCCGACCACCTGGCCATCTCGACGGGCGGTGACGGCAAAGGAGTCCTCTGCGTGCCCCTGCCGCCGGTAGAAGGCCGCTGATTCGGGGTCGAGATGGCTGGTCACCGTGAGCTCGAGCGGGAGAGCGCCCCGTCCGATCACAGCCGGGGCCCGCAACCGCGCCTCGGCGATGGGCGCCCACACCCGTCCCGGCCCTTCACGGAGGAGGTGCACGGCATCGAACCGAGCCTCGGCGCGGTAGCGCCCGAAGGCCGAGATGGCCGCCTCGATGACCTCCGGGGTGGCTGAGTCGGCCAGAGTCACGTGGGGAACGAAGGGCCATGTCGTGATGCGGGCCAGCGGCTCGCGCATCACCCGCTCACGCAGGGCCTGGACTCCGGCGACGTCGCCGTCCACGCCCAGGTAGAGCACAGGGTTGGCGGGCAGGAACGTCCCGGGTGGGCCCAACTCGAGGGTGATGGGCCCGGTGACGGCAGCGGCATGGCGCAGGACGGCAAGGGCGTCGGCCAGTCGAGCCTCGGCCACGTTGACCGGCGGGACCAGCGTCAGGTGGGCCGGGACGCGCCCGAGGGCGCCGTCACCCACCGCCCGTCGCAGCCCGTCCACCTCGGCAGACAGCGAAGGTGGCAGCAACAGCGCGACCCCGAGCCGGATTCTCGCCACGAACGAGAACATGCCACGAAGACAGTGAGCGCGGAGGGTGATCCGGCTTGGCCGGTCGCCGGGAGCACCGATCAGCCAGCCGAGCAAGCTCCGCTTGCCAGGCGATCACTGGTTCTCGGCCAGCTCCAGGCGCACCTCGGCTCGGCGAGCTCGGGCCTTGTGCTTCTCGGCCTCGTCCTCGTCCTCGCCGGCGCTCTTGAGGTCGCTCTCGGCTTCCTCCTTGGCCTTGCGGGCCCGGTCAGTGTCGATGTGGTCGGCACGCTCGGCCACGTCGGAGAGGATGATCACGCGGTCCTCCTTGACCTCCACGAAACCCTCGTGCACGGCCACCTGATCCACGTCTCCGCCCTCCTTGTGGATGCGCACGATCCCGATGCCCAGGGCGCCGAGGAAGGGGACGTGCCCGGGCATGAAGGCGATCTCGCCTGCCGGCGTCCGGCAGATCACCATCTCCGCCTCGTCGGAGAAGAGCATGCGGTCGGGGGAGACCAGCTCCACCTGCAGCGGCACCGCTCCCTACTCCTTCTCCATGCTCTTGGCCTTCTCCCTCGCCGAATCGGCGTTGCCCACATTGAGGAAGGCCTGTTCCGGAAGGTCGTCGAGCTCACCGTTGAGGAGCTGCTCGAAGGAGTCGATGGTGTCCTCCACCGAGACGTAGACGCCCTCGATGCCGGTGAAGTTCTCGGCCACGAACAGGGGCTGGGAGAAGAAGCGCTGCATCCGGCGGGCCCGGTTGACGGCCTCCCTGTCCTCCTCGGAGAGCTCGTCGAGGCCGAGGATGGCGATGATGTCCTGCAGCTCGTCGTAGCGCTGCAGGATCTCCTTGCAGTCCTGGGCCACCCGGTAGTGGCGCTCGCCCACCACGTCCTCGATGAGGATGTTGGACGACGACGAAAGCGGGTCCACCGCCGGGTAGATGCCCTGGGCCGCGATGTCGCGCGAGAGCTCGGTGGTGGCGTCGAGGTGGGTGAAGGTGGTGAACGGAGCGGGGTCGGTGTAGTCGTCGGCGGGCACGTAGACCGCCTGCAGGGAGGTGATGGAGCGGCCCCTGGTGGAGGTGATGCGCTCCTGCAGCTCGCCCATCTCGTCGGCCAACGTGGGCTGATATCCCACCGCCGAGGGCATGCGACCGAGGAGAGTGGACACCTCCATGCCGGCCTGCACGAAGCGGAAGATGTTGTCGATGAACAGCAGGACGTCCTGCTCCTTCACGTCCCGGAAGTACTCGGCCATGGTGAGGGCCGTAAGGCCCACGCGGAGGCGGACCCCGGGAGGCTCGTCCATCTGGCCGAAGCATAGGACCGCCTTGTCGAGGACCCCTGACTCCTGGGTGTCGAGCCAGAGGTCGTTGCCCTCGCGGGTGCGCTCGCCCACACCGCCGAACACGGAGACGCCGCCGTGCTCCTGGGCCACCCGGCGGATCATCTCCAGGATGACCACCGTCTTGCCCACCCCGGCGCCTCCGAACAGGCCCACCTTGCCGCCCTTGGAGTAGGGCGCGAGCAGGTCGATGACCTTGATGCCCGTCTCGAACATCTCGGTCTTGGGCTCCAGCTCGTCGAAAGGGGGCGGGGGCCGGTGGATCTCCCACCGGTCCTCGGGCTCGTCGACCTCGTCGGTGTCGAGAGGCTGGCCCACCACGTTGAACACGTGCCCCAGGAGCTGCTGGCCCACGGGCACGGTGATGCCCTTCCCGGTGTTGCGCACCGTGGCCCCCCTCCGGAGGCCGTCGGTGGGCTTCATGCAGATGGCCCGCACCCGGAAGTCCCCGATCTGTTGGGCCACCTCGGCGACGACCTCGATGGTCTCGCCCTCCTGCTCGATCTCGAACGTGAGGGCGTGGTTGATGTCGGGGATGGCGTCGGGGGGGAACTCGACGTCGATCACCGGTCCGCCGACGGCCACCACCTTCCCGTCCTTGAGCTCCTGGTCTTCCTCCTCCTCGTCACGTCCCTCGGCTTGGGCGGCCCGATGCTCGGCCTCCTTGGCCCGCCCCTCCGCCTCTCTGGCCCGGTCCTCGGCCTCGGCCCTGGCCTCGGCGTCCTGGTCGGTGCTGGTCTCGCTCATGGAACTCCTAGCTTCGGGCGTAGTCGTCGGGAAGGTAGTCGGCGGTCACGAGGTCGTCCGGGAAGTAGTCCTTCTTCTTCTTGTCCCCCCGTAGGGCCTCGGCACCGCCGACCACCTCCATGATCTCGGTGGTGATGGTGGCCTGGCGGGCCCGGTTCATGTCGCGGTTGAGGTTGTCGATGAGCTCACCGGCGTTGTCGCTGGCGGCCTTCATGGCCCGCTGGCGGGCAG
>JALZJC010000008.1 GCA_030859945.1 Actinomycetota bacterium
CGACTGGGGAGGCGGGGCCCTGGCCAGCTTCCCCAACGGACAGGCTCGCTACAAGGCTCGGTTCGGGGCGGCGACCTCGACCTCCCCCACGGTGACGACCCCGCCGCCGACCACAACGACGACGGCGAACTCCGCGACCACCGATACCACCACCATCGATGCCACGGCACCGACCGCGCCCAGCGGTCTGGTGGCCACGACGTCGAAACGGCGCGTGGCGCTGACCTTCGTCAGCTCCACGGACAGTGGGGGCAGCGGTCTGGACGGTTACGAGGTTTTCCGGAGCACGTCGGGTGGGTCTTTCGTCAAGGTTGGGACCACGACGTCCACGGCATATACCGATGTAGGGCTGTCCCGTAATACCGGCTACGCCTACTACGTGAAGGCTTACGATGGAGCTGGCAACCGCAGCACGTCATCCACCACCGTTACCGTCAAAACACGGTGAGCGCCGGTCGTACTTCGGTCTACCAGCGCCTTGGGAGTGGAGGGTGGCGCCGTCACGCAGCGGCGTCCGGGCAGGGCCGGGCCACCGCTGCGGCCGCAGGCAGCGAGTACATTCGTGTCGTGGCAGCACCGTCGCAGCCCGGAGAAGGCGTGGGGCTCCAGCATTACCTTCAAGTCGTCCGGCGTCGGTTTCCGATCATCGTCACCGTCACCGCACTTGTTTTGGCGGTGTCGCTGGGCATGTCGTTGCGCCAGGAGACGATCTACGGCGCCTCCTCAGAGGTGATTGTCAACAGGGATAACCTGGCCTCGACCCTGACCCGCTCACAAGTTCCCTACATCGACGCGCAGACGGCCGAGCGGCTGATGGAGACGCAGGTCCAGCTGGCCCGGGTGCCTGCCCTTGCGAGTCGAGTGATCGCCGCCAACCGGCTCAGTGACACGCCGCAGAGGTTCCTCGAGATGTCATCGGTGACCGTCGCACCGAAGACGGACATCCTCATCTTCACGGCGAGAAGGCCCTCACCCGCCCTCGCCCGGCAGCTGGCCACCTCCTACGCCAATGAGTTCACCAAGTACAGCGCGGAGCGGGACCGCGCTCAGCTCGAGGTGGTGGCCAGCGGCGTGAGGGACCAGCTCGCTCAGATGAACACGCCGGAGGCTCGGAGGACTCCTCTCTACAACGAGCTCGAGGGAAGGCTCGGCCAGCTCCAAACGATACTTGCCCTGCAATCGCCAACCGCCGAAGTGGTCCGGGACGCCGAGATCGCTCGAAAGCTCCAGCCCCGGCCGCTCACCGCAGGCGTCGGCGGGGTACTGCTCGGCCTCCTGCTGGGAACGGCGCTGGCCTTCCTGCGAGACTCGTTGGACACTCGGGTCCGCAGCTCCGACGAGGTGGCTGAGCTGCTCGGCCAGCCCCTTCTCGGCCGCCTGCCCGAGCCACCCGAGCGACTCGGCAAGGAACGCAAGCTGATCCTGATCGAGGATCCTGAGGCGGAGGACGCCGAGCCCTTCCACTTCCTGCGATCCACCATCGCTTTCGCCAACCTGTCCGTAGAGGCCCAGGTGATCATGGTGACCAGCGCGCTGGAAGGGGAGGGGAAGTCGACCACGGTGGCCAACCTGGCGGTGGCCTTGGCCGCGGCCGGCAGCCGCGTCGTCGTCGTCGACGCTGATACCCGACGGCCGACCTTGGACCGATTCTTCAGGATCCCCAGGTCGCCGGGCGTCAACGACATCGCCCTCACCGGAACGGCCCCGGCACAGGCCCTCGTCAAGGTGCTGGCGCCGCAGCCCCAGACCCGTAGGGTGACCACTACCGAGGGGTCTACGGTCGCCGCCACGCATGCCTCGCTCGAGGTCCTGCCCGCCGGCCGGTCAGGTCACGGAGTCGACGTCGACACCCTGGCCGAGATGCTCCACGCTTTGCGTGGTGGGGCCGACATCATCCTCGTGGATGCGCCGCCGATGCTCCAGGTCGGCGATGCCGCGGCGCTGAGCGCCCGAGTCGACGCCCTTCTCATCGTCGCTCGCCTCAATGTCGTACGCAGGCCCATGCTCGAGGAGCTCCGTCGGATCCTGGAGTCCACCCCTACGCCCACACTCGGGTTCGTGCTGACGGGCGCCGCCGAAGAGGGTGGCTACGGTGGCTACTACCGACACAAGTACGGGCCATCGACCGATAGGGCGGAAGAGACCGAAGAGAGCGTGGCGCCGTCCCCGACGCGGGCCGAGTCCCCCCTCCCCTCTCCAACGACCACGCTGGCGCCGACGCCGCCGGCCGGCCCCGGCCGCGACTACGACGCTTCCGGGACCGGCTCCGGCTCTGGCGAGAGTGGGTTGCCACAGGCTGATCAGGCGCCCCCTCTGGTGCGGGCGGGCCCTGTCCTGGTTCCCCCCGTGGACTTGCTGGTTCCTTCCAGGGCTCTGGTCGGACTGCAACGGTTGCTCTCACTGATCCAGGACATCGACCGAGCCCTCAATGACCACGTTGCGAGCCACCGCGTGGGCACGGTAAAGCTCCTCAACCTTGTCGCTCTGGGACTGGAGGCGGGCTCCACGGTGCCGCCCCGGCAGACTGCGGACGGGGACTTCGTTCGGTCGGAAGCAGTTGTCGGAGACCGACTGTAGGATGCCTGCTCCCGTGATGGGGGCCGGCCCGCCCACCTTGGTTCCGCGTACGCCAGGTCCGGCCGTCCCCATGGCCGGGCAGCCCCTGGTCCGGGTAGGGGTCCCTGGTGGATCTCGGGTCGGAGACACCGAAAGGGTCCTCCTCCGGGTGGTGATCGCCGCCGTGGTCGTTCTGCAGCGGTTCGCCCTTCCCTTCGGGGATGGGCAGGTGCCTCTCGTTCTCCCAGTGGTCTTGGTGGCCGTGGTCTGGGCCGTAGGTCGGGGCGTGCTCGAGGAGGATCGTCTCCGTCTCCAGCTCTACCTGGCAGCCATGTTGGCCTGCGGTACAGCCGCCACGATCGCGTCCTGGCGGGGCCTGGCCTGGTCGCCGTTGTCGCTCATCTACCTCTTCGTGACGTACCTTCCCTTCTCCTTCCGCCTCCGTCGCGCGTCCCCCGAGCTCCACCGGGAAGCCGTGTCGTTCTTCGTGAAGCTCATGACCGCGGCCGCGGTGCTGGGGATCGTCCAAATGGGTGCCCAGCTCCTTGGCTGGGCCTACCACGACCCGTTCGAGGCCATCCCGTCCAGCTTCGTGCTGCAGGGCTACAACACCTCGTACTCGGTCGTCTATGGCTCCCCCATATTCAAGGCCAACGGCTTTCTCTTTCTCGAGCCGTCCTTCTACTCGCAGTTCTTGGCTCTGGCCCTCATCGGTCACCTCTATCTCCGCCGCCGACCGGTGGCTGCCGGCCTCTTCTTGGCCGCCCTGCTGGCCTCCGTCTCGGGCACCGGTGTCGTCCTGGCGGCCAGCGGATCGGTTCTTCTGGGGCTCACCCGCCACGGCCGGCAGATCTGGCCTCTCCTGTCGATCGGAGTCATGGCCGTGATCGTGGCCCTGTCACCGATCGGCACTCTCTTCACGTCGCGGATCGCCGAGTTCTCGACCGGCAAGTCCAGCGCTGACGGCCGCTTCGTCGCGCCTTACCGGTTGGCGTCAGCCACCCTGTTCACCTCCCCGGCCACGCTCCTGACCGGTAACGGACCTGGAAGCGCGGAGCGCCTGGCTCGCGAGGTCGAGGAGCGCACCGGCCTGACCCCGGTCTTCCCCGTCGTGCCCAAGCTGGCGGTTGAGTACGGCGAGCCGGCGGCGGCCGGCTTTCTGCTCTTCGTCCTCGTCGCCGTTCTGAGACGGGTTCCTTCCGTCCCACTTTCGCTGGCGGTGCTGGTCATGTACCTCACGTTGTCGGGGAGCCTGCTCCAGCCGGCGACCGTCTTCCTCATGCTCGTGTTCACCACATTGTTCGCCACTGACCACGGCGAGGCGGCCCGTGACCCATCCGCCGAGGAAATGTCTGGGGGAGACGTTCCCGGCCGGGAGGAGGCCAACTCTCCCCGGAGCAGCCGGGAGGCTCGTCCGGTTGCGTTGGTTCACGAAACGAGCCACCGGCGGCCGTGGGTGTCACCGACGCACGTCGTCGGTGAGGCCGTTGTGGCCAGACCCCCCGCAGCCAGGGCCTGAGGGTCGGAGTGGTCAGGCCTCGAACGGGCCTCTCGGCTGCTGCCGGGGCCGTGCAAGCGGCCCTGTGGCCGCCCCTCGGCCACCTGGCGCTGGTCTCGCTGGCTGGCTCGCTTCCCGTTGCCTCCACCAGGACTGTCTCCGCGCGCCATACCTTCGTTGTCCTGATCCCGGCCCGGAACGAGGAAGCCAACATCGACGGGGCGGTTACCTCCGCGCTGCAGGCGTCCTATCCGGACCGCCGGCGGAAGGTGATCGTGATCGCCGACAATTGCACCGACAGCACGGCGGCACGGGCCCGGGCCAGCGGAGCCGAGGTCTGGGAGCGGTTCGAGGCGACCAGGGCCAGCAAGGGGGCGGCCCTTGAATGGGGGCTCGACCGGCTCAGAGCCGACCCCGGCTGGGATGCGGTGGTCGTCCTCGACGCCGATGCCATCCTCTCGCCCGTCTTCCTCTCGGCCGTGGACCAGCGGTTGGCAGAAGGATGTCGCGTCGTTCAGGGCGAGCGCTACGTGACCAATCCTGGCGATAACGTGATCTCCCGGCTGGCTCAGGTGTCGTCGGCCGCCCAGTGCGTTCTGCGACCCCGTGGCAGGACCCGCCTCGGGGGAGCGGCCAAGTTGGTCGGCAATGGGATGGTGTTCCGCCGAGATGTCCTCGAGGAGTGCCCCTGGCGGGTGGAGAGCCTGGCCGAGGACCTGGAGTACTGGTTGGAGCTGCTCGAACACGGCATCCGTCCCGTTCACGAGCCTGGTGCTGTCGTCTGGGACTTGATGCCCACGAACCTGAGGTCTGCTCGGGTCCAGCGCGCCCGCTGGGAAGCCGGGCGGTTAACCCTCCTGCGCCGCTACCTGCGCGGGAAGAGCCTGGGCGCGGCCAAGCGGGACCCCGTGCTGGCCGAGGCGCTCATGTCCGAGATCGTCTTCCCCAACCTGTCGGTTACCGGAACCGCCATCCTGGGAGCTGGGCTGATCCGTTGGGCCGTCGCTCGACGCGGTGCGCGTACAGCCGTCCTGCAGTCCAGCGTGCTCCTCGGCCACCTGGTTCTGGCCCTCAGAGCTGCCGGATCCCCCCCCGCCGCCTATGCGTCGCTGGCCATGGCCCCCCTGGTGGCTGTGTGGAGGCTGTGGGTCACCTTGGAAGCCGCGGTCAGGGGCGCTGGCCTCAAGTGGCAGGGAACCCCTCGTAGCCAAGCCGATGACCTTCGCCAGCCGGTCCCGGCGCCGAGCCGATAATCCCACGCTTGCCCGTCTCCGCTCCCGAGCCTGCCGCCCGCCTACCGATCCCCGGCGCAGGCGGCCGTAGGAGGAGAGTGGCGTGGACGGCCGTTGATCAGGCACTCTCCAGTGTCACCAACTTCGGGGTTGGGATCGTCGTGGCCCGGGCGGTCAGCGCCAGCGACTTCGGTGCCTTCGGCATCGCATTCACCACGTACCTCCTCATAGTCGGGATCAGCCGCTCGCTCTGCACGGACCCTCTTCTAATCCGGTTCAGCTCTGAAAACGCTGCCGGCAGGCGCCTCGCGGTACGGGAAGCGAGTGGTGCCGCTCTGGCTCTGTCCCTTCCCATGGCGGCGCTCTGCGGGGCCAGCGCGGTGGCCGGTGGGGGGACGCTGGCCACCACCCTGTTGGTGCTGGCCGCGTTCGTCCCAGGCCTCCTCGTGCAGGACTCGATGCGGTTCGCCTTCTTCACCCTCGGCCAGCCGGCCAAGGCCACAGCCAACGACGCCTTCTGGCTCTTGTTCCAATTGGTGGCCTTCAGCGGCCTGTTCATGTTCGCCGACCCGACACCTGCCACCTTGTTGGCGGCTTGGGGGGCGGCGGCCACCGCCGCCGCCATCGTCGGGCCCTTCCAGGCCGACATCCGTCCCTCCCCCCGCCGGGCCGTTGCCTGGGTGCGGACGCACGCCGACCTGGGCGGACGCTATCTGCTCGACTTCTTCGCCATCGTCGGGTCGGTCCAGTTGACGATCTACGGGCTCGCCTTCTCCAGGGGATTGTCGGAGGCGGGATCGTTCCGGGCGGCCCAGCTGCTGCTCGGGCCGCTCAACATGTTGTTCATCGCCGCCCTCACCACCGCCGTTCCCGAGGGAGTGCGGATGAGGGAGCGAGCAGATGGCGACCTGCGGACCATGTGTCGTTTGCTCGCCGTCTTCCTGCCAGTGGTGGCCCTACCCTGGGTCGCCGCGCTCGTGGTGACGCCCGACAGGATCGGGCAGGCAGTCCTCGGCCCGACGTGGGCGGGCGCCAGCCGGGTGGTGCTGCCCCTCGGCTTGGCTACGGCGGTGACCGGCGTCCTCTTCGCCGCCAGCAGCGGGCTCCGGGCGCTCGCCAATGCTCGCCGGGCGCTGCGGGCGCGGCTGCTGATGCTCCCCCTCACGCTGGTGGGCGGCCTGGGTGGAGCGCTGTTTGCCGGCGCCGGAGGATCGGCGGTGGGGCTTCTGGGCGCCAACTCGATCGGTGGCGCCATCTGGTGGGTTCAGTTCTCTCGGGCCGCCGCCGAGACCACCCCGCCCGCTCGGCAGCCGGCGGAGTGATGCGGGCTCGTCGGCCGGCCCCGGCTTCAGAGAAGAACCGCCCTCCCCGGTGGCGGGCGGCGGTGGTGGGCACCGGCTTCATCGCCCGGGAGCACCTCGGGTGCCTTCGACAGCTTCCGAACGTCGACGTGGTCGGGGTTTGCGACCTTTCCCCGGCGGTAGCCGAGGCCACGTCCGACCGGATGGGTGGCACCCGGTGGTTCACGGATCACCGGCGAATGTTGAGCTCGCTCGAGCCACAGGTGGTCCACGTCCTCACCCCAGCGGCGTCCCACTACCGGATTGCCTCGGATGTCCTCGACGCTGGCGCCCACGTCCTGGTCGAGAAACCGATCACCGCTTCCTACGAGGAGTGGACGAGGCTGCGGGACCGGGCCCGGGCCGCGGGACGATGGCTGATCGAGAGCCACAACTATCGCTTCGACCCGTCCGTCCAACGGCTGACCAGGTTGGTGGAGTCGGGCGCCTTCGGCAGGGTGTGCCACGTCGATGTCCGTTTCTTCCAGGCCATCGGTGGCTCCACCCATCCCTTCGCAGACCCAAACGCGCCTCATCCGGCCCTGTCGCTGCCCGGAGGGCCCATCACCGATTTCCTGCCTCACATGGCCAGCCTCGTCTACCAGTTCCTCGGTGAGCACCGGACCGTGAGCCCCCTCTGGAGGCAGAGGGACGCCTCCGGCACCCTGCCCTACGACGAGCTCTTGGCCGTGGTGGACGCGGCCGGGGGGACGGCGACCATGGCCTTCAACGCCAACTCCCGCCCGGAGGGCTTCTGGCTCGAGGTGTACGGCGCGGACATTCAGGCCAGGGTCAATCTCTACGACGGGCGGCTGACGATCGCCCGCGCCAAGCGGGGACCGTCGCAGTTGACGCCTCTGGCCAACGCCCTCGAGGAGGCAGGCTCGGTGACCCGGGCGGCCGTCGCTAGCTTGTGGCAGATGATGTCCGGTGGCCCGGGAAGCTACAAGGGGCTGTGGGTGCTGATCGAGCGCCTGTACGCCGCTCTCTCCGAGGATGGTGCGCCTCCGGTGACGCCGGGCGACATCGACGCCGTGAACCGCCTCGTCACCGACTGCACCGCGGTCGTGACGTCACCGTGAGAGCCCTGGTCACGGGGGCGAACGGCTTCATCGGTCGCTCGGTCGTTTCCGCCCTGCTGGACCGGGGCCACGCGGTGCGAGCGGTGCTGCGGCCTTCCTCAGACGCCGCCCGCCTGCCCTGGCGGGACCGGGACGGCCTGGACCTGTTCCGCGCCGACCTCCGCAACCACCACCACCTGGAAGAAGCGTTCGAAGGCGTCGACGTCCTGGTCCATCTGGCAGCCGCCATCATCCGTCGCGAAGAGGCTCAGTTCGCCAGCACCGTAACCGGCACCGAGCGCCTCTTGGCCGCGATGGCCCGCACGAGCACCCGTCGGCTGGTGCTGGCCAGCAGTTTCGCCGTCTATGACTGGAGCGAGACCCGCGGCACCCTCGACGAGTCCAGCCCTCTCGAAGGCGACCTCTACCGTAGGGACGGCTACGCCGTGTCCAAGGTCTGGCAGGAGCGAGTGACCCGGAGGCTCGCCGACGAGCACGGCTGGGCGCTCACGGTGCTGCGGCCGGGGTTCGTCTGGGGGCAAGGGAACGAGTGGCTGGCTGGGATCGGGTTGCAGCTGGGGCAGGTGATGGTGGTCGTAGGCCCGCGCACCGAGCTGCCCCTTACGCACGTGAGCAACTGCGCCGACTGCTTCGCCCGCGTGGTCGACGACGAGCGATCGGTGGGCGAGACCTATAACGTCGTCGACGGCTACGCAATCTCGAGCTGGCTGTACGCCGGGTTGTTCGCGCGGGGAACGGGTGTCAAGGCGCTGCGGTTGCCCGTGCCCTACAGGTTGGGAATGGTCGCGGCTCGGGCGCTCTACGGTTCGTTGGCGGGCGTGTCGGGGCGTGAGCCGCGCCTGCCCAGCATCGTGATCCCCTGCCGCTACGAGGCCCGGTTCAAGCCGCTGCGATACAGCAATGACAAGCTGGCCAGTCAGCTCGGCTGGCATCCCCCCCACTCCTTGGACGAGTGCCTGGCCCTCACCTACCGTGCCTCCAGCGGGCAGCCGGCGGCCTCAGCTCGGATGACATGACGGCCACCCTTGACCGGCGACCGTTGGGTGGCACATCGATGTCGGTATCCGCTCTGGCCATGGGATGCTCCAAGCTGGGTGCGTTCTGGCAGGGCCGTTCGCCGAGCGCGGCAGAGGAGGCCTTGGCTGCCGCCCGGGACCGCGGTATCGACTTCTTCGACACCGCTGATTGCTACGCCCGCGGCCTCAGCGAGCGGATCATCGGCCGGGCGTTCCGGCGCGAGCGCGACCGGGTGGTGATCTGCACCAAGGTAGGGCTGCTCAAGACCCCCCTCGCCATCGCCTCAGCCAGTAGGCGGTCCCGTCCCGGCGACCAGCCCCGTAACCCTGGCCACGGGGTGGCACAACGGGCCATGACCAGCCTTCGGGGCCTTGCCCCTAACGGCGAGGCGTCCACCTGCTTTTCTCCTTCCTACCTGACCAAGGCATTGGAACGGAGCCTGCGCCGGCTCCGGAGCGACCATGTCGACCTGCTCCTGCTCCACGGACCGAGCCTCGAGGTCATCCAGAAGGGGGGCTTCCTGCCGGCGCTGGAGGATGCCCGACGAAGCGGGAAGGCAGCTCATGTCGGCATTTCGTGCACGACCGAGGCAGAGGCGAGGGCCGCGCTCGAAGTCCCGGGAGTGGAGTGCATCCAGATCCCTCACAACCTGTGCCGACCGCAGGTGGTGCCCGCGATCGTCCCCCGGGCGGGGGAGCTCGGCATCGCCGTGGTGGCCATCGCTCCTTTTGGCTCCGGCGAGCTGCTGCGAACCGATCCGGAGGCCACAACCGCGAGTTCCGACCTGGAGAGGGGTTGCCTCGCCTTCGCGCTGGGCACCCCGGGGGTGGCCGCTGTCGTCGTGGGCATGAGCAGTCCGGGGCACGTCACGGTGAACGTCACCGCTGCCACCTCGGGCCCGGTCTCCGAAGAGGTTTTGAGCCAGATCAGGGATTCAAGCTGCGGCGACGGCGCCTGACGCCATGCTCGTAGACGCCAGGCAGTTGAGCCCCGGCACCGTCGTCCGGGCCGACGTGTGCATCATCGGGTCGGGCGCGGCAGGGACGACGGTCGCCGCCGAGCTGTCCCGTTCGGGCACCGCTCTGGTGATCCTGGAAGGAGGCGGCTGGCGTGCCGAGCGGCAGGCCCAGGACACCTACCGCGGGTTCATGACCGACGCCACTTATCACGACCCCCTCGAGCTCGTGCGCCAGAAACGGATCGGGGGGACCACCTCGATGTGGGGCGGGCGCTGTGTCCCTCTCGACGACATCGACTTCGAGGCCCGGCGTCATGTGGCGGGCTCCGGCTGGC
>JALZJC010000051.1 GCA_030859945.1 Actinomycetota bacterium
GTAGCGACCGCGTGCTGGCCGCCATGCACCGGGGCTACACCGCCGAGCGCTACCTCGAGAGGCTGGGAGCGGCACGGGCCGCCGTCCCCGACCTGGCCGTCACCACCGACATCATCGTGGGCTTCCCCGGCGAGACCGACGAGGACTTCGAGCGCACGCTCGACGTGGTGGCCGCGGCCGAGTACGACAGCGCCTACACCTTCCTCTTCTCGCCCCGGCCCGGTACCGAAGCTGCCAACCTCGTCGATCGCTTCGTCCCGCCAGCCGTGGCCGCTGAGCGGTTCGCCCGTCTCACCGTGGTGGTGGAGCGCTCTGCCCTGCTCAAGCACCAGGCCCGGGTGGGCCGCACCGAGAAGGTGCTGGTGGAGGGAACGAGCAGGAAGGACTCGTCGGTGCTCACCGGGCGTACCCGCCAGAACAAGCTCGTGCACTTCCCGTCCGAGCCGCTGGCGCCCGGCACCCTGGCCACCGTGCGAGTGACCACCGCCGCGCCCCACCACCTCACCGGCGAGCTGTTGGAGGTCACGGCCCGGCCCCGCCACAGGACTCGGATCCCGGTGGCCGCCCTCTGAGCTCGGGGCCCGCCGCGGAAGCTCCGCACCTGGCCCTGGTGAGCCCCACCGCCTGCGGCAAGTCGGCACTGGCCATGGCTCTGGCCCGGCGCCTGCCGGGCCCCGCGGTGGAGATCGTGTCGGCGGATGCCATGCAGGTCTACCGGGGCATGGACGTGGGCACGGCCAAGCCGTCGTGCGCCGATCGCACCGAGGTTCCCCACCACCTCCTCGACCTGGTGGAGCCCCACGCGGACTTCTCGGTGGCCCGCTTCCAGGCCGAAGCGCGCCGCGCCCTCGCGGCCATCGAGGACCGCGGCCACCGGGCCCTGGTGGTGGGGGGGACGGGCCTGTACGTGCGAGCGGTGGTGGACGGCCTGGACCTGCCCGGGCAATGGTCCGAGCTACGGGCCGACCTCGAGGACGAAGAAGACACGCAGGTCCTGCATGGTCGCCTCCTCCGACTGGACCCGGTGGCCGCGGGCCGGATGGAACCGTCCAACCGGCGCCGGGTGCTCCGGGCCTTGGAGGTCACCATCGGCAGTGGCCGACCCTTCTCCTCCTTCGGATCCGGCCTCACCACCCACAAGGAGACCAGGTACCGGCTGGCCGGTGTGTGGTTGCCGCGCGCCGTCGTGCGCCGGCGCATCGAGCAGCGGTTCGAGTCCATGCTCGGCGCCGGGCTCATAGGCGAGGTCCAGGGCCTCTCGGCCCGCCCGGGGGGGCTCTCCCGCACCGCCGGGCAGGCTCTCGGCTACCGCGAGGTGCTGGACCACCTGGCCGGCCGGTGCAGCCTGGAGGAGGCCGTCGACGAGGCCGTGCGGCGAACCCGCGCCCTGGCCCGCCGGCAGCGGGTGTGGTTCCGCCGGGACCCCCGCATCACCTGGTACGGATCCGGCGGGGACCCCGGCGCGGTGCTGCCCGCCCTCTTGGGAGACTGGTCCTGAGATGACCCCCCTGCACCTCAGCAAGCACCACGCCCTGGGCAACGACTTCCTCGTCCTGGTCGACGTGGAGGGCCGCCATGGAATCGACGCCGGTCTGGCTCGGCGCCTCTGCGACCGCCACCGGGGGGTCGGGGCCGACGGGTTGCTCCGGGCCGGTCCCGGCAGGGACGGAGCCGACGTCACCATGGAGGTGCGCAACGCCGACGGCGGGCGAGCCGAGACCAGCGGCAACGGCATCCGCTGCCTGGCCCAGGCCGTGGTGGAGGCTGGTGTGGTGGAGGGCCCGGTCCTGAGCGTGGCCACCGCCGCCGGTGTGCGCCGCCTCACCCTGGGTCCGGGCGACGGGCCGGGCGGGGTGGTGGTGGAAGTGGACATGGGACCAGCCACCCTGGGCCCGGAACGGACGGTCGAGGCGCCCGGGGAGCGGGCCCGGCCCGTGGACATGGGCAACCCCCACCTGGTGGTGCTCGGCCCCGACCCGCGCCGCGCCGACCTGGAGGCCCTCGGTCCCCGGCTGGAAGCCGACCACCCCCAAGGCGTCAACGTGGAGCTGGTGACGGTGGGCCCGGCACGCGACGAGCTCACCATGCGGGTATGGGAGCGGGGGGTGGGCGAGACCATGGCCTGCGGCAGCGGGGCGTGCGCGGCCGCCGCCGCCACCCATGACTGGGGCCTGGTCGGTCCCCGGGTGGTCGTGCACCAACCAGGAGGGGCGGTGCAGGTGAGCGTCGGGCCGGGCACGGTGGTCCTCACCGGTCCCGCGCAGCACGTGGCCCGCATCGAGGTCGACCTGCCATGACCCTCATCGAGCGCACCTTCCGGGAGAAGATCATCCTCGTGGGCGTGGCCATCCCCCCGGCGACCATCGACCAGACCGAGGCCCACCTGGACGAGCTGGCGCTCCTGGTCGACACAGCCGGCGCCGACGTGATGGAGCGGGTCATCCAGCGGCGGGACGGCCCCGATCCGGCCACCTACGTTGGCCGGGGCAAAGCCGAAGAGCTCCGCCAGCTGTCGCTGGAGGTCGACTCCGACACCGTGGTCTTCGACGACGAGCTGAGCCCGGCCCAGCAGCGCAACCTCGAGAAGATCCTGGGCCGCACCGCCATCGACCGCACCGCGGTGATCCTCGACATCTTCGCCCAGAACGCCCACACCCTCGAGGGCAAGGCCCAGGTGGAGCTGGCCCTGCTCCGCTACCGCCTGCCCCGGCTGCGGGGGCGGGGCACGTCGCTGTCCCAGCAGGCCGGGGGAATCGGCACGAGGGGCCCGGGCGAGACCCAGCTCGAGGTCGACCGTCGACGCCTCGTGCGGCGCATGACCAGGCTCGAGGTCGAGCTCGGCGAGCTGACCAAGAACCGCCGGGTCCAGCGCAAGGCCCGCCAGCGGGGTCGGCTCCGCTCCGTGTCGCTGGTGGGCTACACCAACGCCGGCAAGTCCACCCTCCTCAACCGCCTCACCGACGCCGAGGTGCTGGTGGAGGACCGCCTGTTCGCAACCCTCGACCCCCGCACCCGCCGCCTGCAGCTACCGGGTGGCGAGGCCGTGCTGGCGTCCGACACCGTGGGCTTCGTGCGCAAGCTGCCTCACCAGCTGGTGGAGGCCTTTCGCTCCACCCTGGAGGTCGTGAAGGAGTCCGACCTCCTCGTGCACGTGGTGGACTCCGCGGCACCCGATCCCGAGCAGCAGGTCGACGCCGTGCGCAGCGTGCTGGCCGAGATCGGGGCCGGTGACGTCCCGGAGCTGTTGGCGTTCAACAAGGCCGACGCCACCGATGAGGCCAAGCGCCTGGCGGGTGACCACCCGGGGTCGGTGACCGTCTCGGCCGCCACGGGCATGGGAGTCGACAACCTGGTGGCGGTGGTCGGGGACCGGCTCCGCCTCACCGACCGGGTGGTGGAGCTGGTGGTGCCCTTCGCCCGGGGCGACGTGGTGGCCGCCGTGCACCGGGAGGGCGACGTGCTGGTGGAGCAGCACGAGGAGGGGTCCACCCGCCTGCGGGCCCGCCTCGACGGCGCCGGCGCGGCCCGCTTCTCCGAGTTCCTCACGCGCTGACGTCGCGGCGGGCGAAGACGGTGCCGGCCACCACGGCGGCGGCGGCGGCGTAGGCGGCCACGGTGAGCGACGCCCGCACGGCGCTGACCTCGGGTGTGCCACCGGCCACGAACGCCTCGAGGAGCAGCCCGGGGAACAGCCGGGAGGCGGGGGCCCAGGCCTCCTGGACGAGGTGCTCGAAGGGGCCGGCCCAGGCGATGCCAACGGCCAGGGCCACTGGCACCGACCGCACGAGCACTCCCACGGCCGTGGCCAGTGCCGCGTAGCCGGTCACCCAGAACATCACCTTCCCGTAGTCCATGAGCCCGTAGCCGAGCGCCTGCAAGCTCATCCACTCGCTGGTGGGGAGGTCCTGGCCGGGGGCCAGCAACCTGGCCGAGACCCACGTGAGCACCTCGGCGGTGGCCAGGGCGGCAGCGGCGAAGGCCAGCACGGCCGCCGTCTTCCCGCCGAGGAGGCGGAGGCGGCCCGGCTGGCGCAGCAGCATGGTCCGCACCGTGCCGCGGGAGAACTCCGCAGCCACCATCCCCACGAAGACGACGAACAGGAAGGTGCCGGCGAAGGCCACTGCGGTGGTGAAGACCTCGCTGCCGCCTCCCGCCCGGGCGAGGGACTCGAGCGTCGGCCCGCTCACGCCGCGCCCCCCTCCCCCGGCGACGGCGGGGGCCGAGGTCAGCACCACCAGGGCACCACCGGCGGAGAACACGAGGGTGACCAGAGCCGTGAGGAGGAGCACCCGGCGGCGCAGGAGCTTGACCAGCTCGGCTCGGAACGATCGCATCATCGGTCTGCCTCCTTGGACGAGAGCGAGCCCTCGACGAGGGTCAGGTAATGGGATTCGAGGGTGGCCCGCCGCAGGTGGAGCTCGACCAGCACGATGCCCTCGTCGAGAGCAGCCCGGTTGAGCACGGCGGCCGCGGAACGTGGGTCGGCGGCGCCGAGCGGGACGGCGAGCTCGGCGCCACGGCGATCGGCGTCGAAGCCCGCGGACCTGACCAGCGCGGCCAGGTGGCCGGCGTCGGCTTCGTGCTCGGCGGCCAGGGTGAGGACCGCCTCCGCCTCGCCGAGGAAACGGTCGGCGGGGCCCTGGTAGACGACCGAGCCCTTGTCGATGACGACCAGCCAGTCGGCGACGTGCTCGAGCTCGCTCAGCAGGTGCGAGGACACCAGCACGGTGCGGCCCTCCCCGGCGGCGCGGGCGATGAGATTGCGCATCTCGTTCATGCCCACGGGGTCGAGGCCGTTGGTCGGCTCGTCGAGCACGAGCAGCTCCGGGTCGCCCAGGAGGGCGGCGGCGATACCGAGCCGTTGCTTCATGCCGAGCGAGTACTCGCCGTAGCGGTCGGCGCCGCGCCGGCTCAATCCCACCAGCTCCAGCAGCTCGGGGATGCGCCCCGAGTCGTTGCCGGCGAGGACGGCCAAGGCCCGCAGGTTCTCGGTCCCGGTGAGCCCGGGCCAGAACGCTGGAGCCTCGATGAGGGCGCCCACGCGCCCCAGGAAGCGCTCGGGATGGTCGAGCCGGTGGCCGAGCACGGTGCCGGACCCGCTCGTCGGCCTCACCAGGCCGAGGAGCATGGCCATGGTGGTGGTCTTGCCCGCTCCGTTGGGGCCGATGAAGCCGGCGACGGTGCCGGCCGGGACCGCGAAGCTGAGGTGGTCGACGGCGAGCCGCCGGCCGTAGCGCTTGGTCAGCCCCTCGATGACGACGGCCGGATGACGAGCCGTGGGCACCGTCTCCGGCCAGGCAATGGAAGTAGTGGTCATGGGCTCCACGATGGGGCCTTGGCCGCCTCCTGTCGTCCCCCTCAGGGCGACACCTCTGGTTACGTCGCCCGACGTAGGAGGCTTCTCAGCCCCGGCTCCTGGGAGGCATCACCATGCCGGACTGGTAGGCGAAGACCACCAACTGGGCGCGGTCACGGGCGTGCAGCTTGATCATCGAACGGCTGACGTGGGTGCGTGCCGTCGCCGGGCTCAGTACCAGCTCCTCGGCGATCTCGTCGTTGGTCAGCCCCAGGGCGACCAGGCCCACCACCTCCCGCTCTCGGTCGGTCAGCACCTCCATCAGCTCTGGTGTGGCCGCGGGCCTCGGTGACTGGGCCGCGAAGGCCTCGATCAGGCGGCGCGTCACTCCGGGCGAGAGCAGCGCCTCCCCGCCGGCGACCACGCGTACCGCCCGCAGCAGCTCGGCGGGGCCGGCGTGCTTGACCAGGAACCCACTGGCCCCTGCCCGCAGCGCTTCGAAGACGTACTCGTCGAGCTCGAAGGTGGTGAGGATCAGGACCCTGGTGGAGGTGAGGTCGGCGTCGTCGACGATCCGGCGGGTGGCCTCCAGCCCGTCGACGGCGGGCATGCGAACGTCCATCAACATCACGTCCGGACGGCTTTGACTAGCCAGGTCATGGGCCCCCGCTCCGTCGCCGGCCTCGCCCACCACGGTGATGTCGTCCTCGGCGTCGAGCAGCATTCGGAAGCCGGCCCGGACGAGGGGCTGGTCGTCGGCCAGGGCGACGCGGATCATCCTCGGGCCGGCCACTGGGCCCTGACGCGGAAGCCCCCTTCCGGTCGGGGTCCGGCCTCGAGGTGACCGCCGGTCGCCTCCGCCCGCTCGCACATGCCGACGATGCCAATGCCGGTGCCAGGTCGGGCCGCGCTCCCCCCTTCCCCGTCGTCGACGATCTCGAGCTCCAGGTCCCCGTGCTCACCATCGGGGCCTCCATCGGCACCGAATCGCACCCACGCCCTCGTGGCGCCGGCGTGGCGCAGGACGTTCGTGAGCGATTCCTGGACGATCCTGTAGGCGGCCGCGCTCACCGTCCTGGGCACCTGGGAGGCCTCCGGGACCCCTTGGACGTCGACCTCGATGCCCGCTCGTCGGGTGAGCTCGAGCAGGGCGTCGAGCTGGTCGAGGCTGGGCGCCGGCGAGCGGGGCTGTTCCTCGCCGACGTCGACACGGAGCAGGCCGAGCACCGCCGCCAGCTCGTCCAGCACCTCGCCACTGGCGGTCCGTATGACCGCCAGCGCCTCACGAGCCTGATCGGGGTGGCGCTCGATGACGTGCTCGGCGGCACCGGCCTGCACGTTGATGGTGGCCATGGAATGAGCCACGCTGTCGTGCAGGTCACGGGCGATCCTCAGGCGCTCCTCCACCACGCGCCTCCTCGCCTCCTCCTCGCGGGTCCGCTCGAGGTAGCGGGCGCGCTCCTCCAAGGCGGCCAAGTGCTCCCTGCGGCTGCGCACTGCGTCACCGAGGAGAACGGCGGTGACAGCCCACGCGGCGAAGAGGAGGTGGATCAGCCCCCCGCCCGGTCCCACCACCGCCCCCGCCCCGACCAGCACCGCGGTGGCCACTCCCGCCACCACCAGGGCGCGCCGCCGGTTGGTGGACACGGCGAGGGAGTACAGGGCCACCAGCTCGGTGACGAAGACGGGGCCTCCCGCGTAGTTGCCCGTCACGTAGAGCGAGAGGGCTGCGGTGACGGAGGCGACGGTGAACAGGGCGTGACGCCGGCGGAGCGCCAGTGCCCCACCGGCCACCGCGATGGCGCCGTAGGCGGGGGCGTCGAGCGCCCGCTCGCCGGCGGATGCCTCGATCTGCATGCTGGCCAGCGTGATCGAGATCACCGCCAGCACCGCCAACCCGGCATCGACGGCGACCATCGCCGCCGGCATGGAGGACCTCTTGGCCATGACGATCACCGTAAGCCAGCAGCGCGGACCTGGCATCGCCCCAGGGGCGCACGGGGGACGTACGCTTCCGGGCGTAGTTTCTCGCAAGGGCGACGATGCCTCCCTGGTGATCAGGGACGCGGAAGGGGGGACGTTGACGCCGACCGGCGGCTTCGAGCCTCCCGTCTACCCCTACGAGCGGCTTGTCGGGCTGAAGGAGAAGGCACAGGAAGCCGACGGAGGCATCGTCGACCTGTCCATCGGCAACCCGTGCGACCCGCCGGCGTCGGCGGTGGTCGAGGCCCTGGCCGCCAGCGGGACCGAGCGGGGCTACCCGCAGTCGATCGGCAGCCCGCGCTATAGGGCCGCGGCGGCGGCGTGGATGGCCCGGCGCTTCGGGGTGCGGGTGGACCCCTCGCAGGTGTTCGCGTGCGTAGGGGCGAAGGAGTTCGTGGCCTCGCTGCCGCAGTGGCTGCGGCTGCGGTCGCCCGAGCGGGACTCGGTCCTGTACCCGTCCGTGTCCTATCCGACCTACGAGATGGGAGCCATCCTGGCCGGCTGCCGGGCCGTCCCGGTGCCGGTGGACGAGGCATGGCGTCTCGACCTGGACGCGGTCAGCGACGCCGACGCCGACCGGGCGCTGGCCCTCTGGGTCAACGCGCCTGGGAACCCGGCCGGCCAGCTCGACGACCTGGGCGTGGCGGCGGCGTGGGGCCGGGACCACGGCGTGCCCGTGTTCAGCGACGAGTGCTACGTGGAGTTCAGTTGGGACGACCGGCCCCGCACCATCCTCGAGCACGGGATGGACGGCGTGGTGGCGCTCCACTCCCTCTCCAAGCGCTCCAACCTGGCCGGCCTGCGGGCCGGCTTCTACGCCGGTGACCCCGAGCTGGTGCGCTACCTGGCGGAGGTGCGCAAGCACGCCGGGTGCCTCGTTCCTGGCCCCGTGCAGTACGCGGCGGCCGTGGCCCTCGACGACGTCGTCCACGTCGATCTCCAGCGGGCCCTGTACGCAGCCCGACTGGACTGCTTCGTCGCCGTTCTGTCCGAGCTCGGCGCCGGAGCGCAGCGTCCCGCCGGCGGCTTCTACCTGTGGGCCGCGGCACCCGGCGGCGACGCCTGGGGCTTCACCGAGCATCTGGCGGCCGACGGCGGCTGCCTGGTGAGCCCCGGCGACCTCTACGGCCCACCGGGCGCCGGTCACGTGCGGGTGGCGCTGGTGCAGTCCCTCGAGCGCCTCGATCTCGTGGCCCAGCGCCTCGGCGTGGGACCGTGACGCCCGGGCGTCGGGACCCCGAGGTGTGTGAAGCTTGGGCCGTGCGGACGACGGCCGGCTCAACCCGGCGGAGGGCACGACCGCTGCGGGCGGTCCTCGTCACGTTGGCCATGGCCATGGTCGCCTCCTCCAGCGTCCTGGCCCCTCCGGCGGTCAGCCAGAGCGAGCCCCTTCGGGAGCTGGGCCCCCGCCGCCAGCTCTTGATCGGCGCCGCCGCCGAGCCGCAGCTCCTGTCCGAGGCGCCGTACGCCGGCACGCTCAGCCGTGAGTTCGGGGCCCTCACGCCCCGCAAGGCCATGAAGTGGGAGCAGATCCATCCCGAGCGCCATGGGTACGACTTCACCAGGGCCGACATCCTCGTCGACTTCGCCGAGCGAAACGCCATGCAGGTGCGCGGCCATCCCCTCGTCTGGCACATGCAGAACCCGCCGTGGCTCTATCAGATGCCGGGTGGGCGCGACGAGTTCCTGGCCCTGCTCCGCGAGCACATCTTCACGGTGGTGGGCCGGTACCGAGGACGGGTCGCGCAGTGGGACGTGGTCAACGAGGCCGTGGACGCCAGCGGCAACCTGGGCAACACCATCTGGCTGCAGAAGATCGGCCCCGACTACATCGAGAAGGCCTTCCAGTGGGCCCACGAAGCCGATCCGTCCGCCCGCCTGTACTACAACGAGTTCGCCGCCGAGGGAACTGGCGCCAAGTCAGATGGCGTGTACAACCTCGTGCGCGACCTGAGGGCCAGGGGGGTGCCCGTCCACGGCGTGGGCCTCCAGATGCACATCACGCCGTCGGTGCCCGCCGGCCTCGACGACAACCTCGCTCGCCTCCAGGCCCTCGGACTGGACCTGGCCATCACCGAGATGGATGTGCGGCTGCGCCTGCCTCCCACGGAGGCCGATCTTCAGGCCCAGGCCGCCGCTTACCACAAGGTCGTTTCCAGCTGCCTCGCCGTGGCCGCGTGCCGGACGTTCGCCACGTGGGGCTTCACCGACAAGTACTCGTGGATCCCGGAGACCTTCCCCGGCTACGGGGCCGCTCTCCCGTTCGACGAGAACTACAACCCCAAGCCCGCCTACCACGCTATCCAGAGGGCACTGGCGGAGAGCCTGCCCAGAGTCACCAATCCCGGTTTCGAGCGGTACGACGCCGCTACCGGGTACGTCTACGACTGGCAGACGAACTTCGACTACACGGGCTGGGGAGGTGGGTACCAGTCCAAGGTGGGCAGTACGGGAAGTCGAGTGCATGACGTCCTGGCTTACACCAGGACCGATGGCGCCAGCATTGCCTCCAACTCCCTCGCCGTCGCTCCGGGGCAGGCGTTTCGCATCCAGGCCGACGCCGCCTACGTGGGTTGGCCCGGAGCGACCCACCCCGACGGTTTCTTCCTCCGAGCATGGTTCGGCACCAGTGGTGACTTCGGGCGTTGGTCGCCGGGCGCCTCCTTTGTCGACCTGGTCCCACCGGACTCGCCGATGCCCAGTGACTGGCGTACCTATGGCGGCGACGTCACCGTGCCCAGCGGAGTGACCCACATGCGGGTTGTCCTGTACAACTGGGGCCCGCAGTGGGGCGCCAACTTCCAGTTCGACAACGTGGCGGTGAGCGCTCGCTGAGCACTCCTTCAGGCTCCTGCACCGAGACCGAGGCCCACGCCACCCACTCGGCGCTTCTCGAAGCTCCCGCAGTCGCGGGGGCAGCCCCCGGCGACGGCGGCGCCCACGGCGCAGCGGGTGAGGACGAGACCGTCCTTCGTGGTTCTCGTGGAGGCGTGCTCGCAGTCGGCCCGCACGGTCACGTCCTCCAGCAAGCGGTCCAGGTCGGCGTCGGTGATGCCGCCGAACGGCTGGTCGGCTTGGGCTCGGGCCTGCCGGTTGGCTCGCTTTCGCTTGCGCTTGGCGCTGCTCACGCCGCGCCTCCGTCGGGGTCGCGATGGCGAGGAGCTCGGTTCACCCGAACAGGATGGCCCGGCCGCCCTCGGACCGCCACATCGGCTCAGTTGAGGCGGGAGCGCTGCAACTTGGCCTCCGCCCGCGCCCGGTCTGCCGACTCCTCGGGAAGTTGGTCAGCCAGGTCCTCGAGCATGGCTGCGGCCTCCTCGAACCGGCCGAGGGCAGCCTTGGTCGCGGCCACGTCGGCCATCTCCGGGGCGCTGCTGGCGGGGATCAGCGTGCGGAGCTGCAGGACCCACCCGCTGGACCAGACGTCGCCCCTCGCCAGGTAGAGCTGGCGGAGGTTGGCCAGCATCCTCGCCAGGATGGCCCGTTCACCCACCGGGACCAGCATGGAGGGGTCGAAGGGGGCGGACTCTCCGTACACCGATCGGAACAACGCCTCGCAGTCGACAGCCTCGAGGATGCGGCCCCGTGCGAAGGGGTCGAGGAGGACCCTGGGTGTCCTGGCGTGGCGCACAAGGAAGTGCCCGGGCATGCCGATGCCCTCGAAGGGCACGCCCGCTCGCCGTCCCACCTCCATAGTCACTACCGCCAGCGAGATGGGGATCCCGAGCCGGCGCTCCAGCACGTCGTTGAGAAATGAGTTGCGAGGGTCCTCGTAGCGGCCGGTGTTCCCGGAGAACCCCAGCACCTCGAAGAGGTGGTGACGGAGGCCGTCGAGGTCGGGAGGGCAGCCCTGAGCCGTCTCGTCCAGGCGGACGAGCTCGCCGGCGACGTCGAGATCGGGGTAGGCATGGGCGGCGATCAGGAGCGCGGCCTCGTCGAGCGGGATCTCGGCGTCGTCTCCACTTACGAGGTCGGCGAAGCGAGCCGTGGCGTCGCTCAAGACCGGAGCGGGAGGTTCGGCGCCCTTGCCTGCCCGTACCCGTGAAACAAGGGCCCGAGCATCAAGACGACCCTAGTTTGCAGGGCGAGGCGGTGGCCGACGGGGGCGGGCGCTGTGCCATCTTTGGGTGAGTGCAGCTCGACTTCCGACCCCTTGATCGCAGCGACTTCCCGCTGTTGGAACAATGGCTGGGCGCGCCCCATGTGGAGGTGTGGTGGCGTGAAGAGCACGAGCCCGCGGCCGTCGAAGCCAGGTACGGACCAGCGGTGGATGGCGTCGATCCGACCGAGCTGTTCGTGGTCGAGGGGGACGGTCGGCCCATCGGGATGATCCAGCGGTACCGGCTCAGCGACGATCCTCAATGGGTGCGAGCCCTGGCCGCGGCCGCCCCGCCCGCGGACGCCGCCTGCATCGACTACCTCATCGGCGTGGAGGCACTCACCGGGCGAGGCCTCGGGGGCGAGATCATCGGCCGATTCGTCGAGGACACCTGGGAGCGGTACCCGGAGCTGTCTGCAATCGTGGTTCCCGTCCAACAGGCGAACCAGCGGTCCTGGCGAGCGCTCGAGAAGGCCGGCTTCGAGCGAACCTGGTCGGGGATGCTCGACTCCGACGACCCGAGCGACGAGGGACCGAGCCACGTCTACGTGCGGTGCCGGTGAGCCTGGCGGAAGCGCCAGGAGCCCTGCTGCTCACGCCTGGTGCGGGCAGCGATCGCCACCATCCTTCGCTGGTGGCCATCGAGGCGGCCGTGGCCCCCATGGTGGTGGCACGCGTCGACTTCCCCTACCGCCGAGCCGGTCGCCGGGCGCCCGACCGGCCCTCGGTGATGGTGGCCTGTGTCGTGGAGGAAGCTGCTGCCCTGGCCGCCCGGACCGGGGTGCCGCCTGAGCGGATTGTCCTCGGGGGCCGTTCCATGGGCGGGCGGATGTGCTCGATGGCCGCGGCCGAGGGTTTGCCGGCGGCCGGGCTGGTGCTCATCGCCTATCCGCTGCACCCGCCGGGCCGGCCCGAGCGGCTGCGCACGGAGCACTTCCCGGTCCTCGAGGTGGCGTGCCTGTTCGTATCGGGGACCCGTGACCACTTCGCCGCCCCCGGCGAGCTGGAAGCCGCCTCAGCCCGCATCGCCGGCCCGGTGACCCACGTGTGGATCGAGGGGGCGGGCCACGGGATCAAGGGCGCCGACGCCGCCGTGGCCGCCTCGGTGGCGGCGTGGCTGACCGGGGCCCCACCCGGCCCGGAAACGAGACCGACGACCTAGCCGATGTGGAGCCGGTCGTGCTCCTCCTCGTCGGCGAAGGTGTTGCCCTCGGCGGGAATCGGATGGGCCTTCAGGATGCGGGCCATGTGCACCAGGTTGTGGGCCATCCACCTCGTCGTCCGTTGCGTGTACGCATGGTTCTCGCCCCCAGCCTCGATGTACGAGGGGCCGGGGCCGGCGGCGCCCACCCAGTAGGTGTCGGCGTTGGGGGGCACGGTGCAGCCCAGGTGGGTGAGGTTGAAAAAGGTGGTCTCGGCTGCGGCGTGGGCGCCGTCCTCGTTGCCCGTCACCACCACTCCCGCCACCTTGTTGTAGAGGGGGTACTGCCCGACGTCGTTGGTCTCGGAGTAGGTCCCGTCGAGGCGTTCCATCACCAGTTGGGCCACGCTGCCCCGAACGCCGAACCAGATGGGCGTTCCGACCACGATGATGTCGGCAGCCTTGATCTTCTCCAGGACGGCTGGCCACTCGTCGCCGTCACCTTCGTAGGAGCTCACGCCGAAGGCGACGGCGTAGTCCACGATGCGGACGATCTCGCTCTCCACGTCCATGGTGTCGAACCACTCGACCACCTTGGCCATCAGGGCCTCGGTGTTGGAGACGGCGGGCGACCTCTTCAATGTGCAGTTGAGGAACACAGCGCGCAATGGGACGGCCTCGGCCATCATCGAACCCTATGTCTCGAAGATGGGCGGCGCTCCAGACGGTGGAGAGCAGGAGGCAGCGCTCAGCAGAGGCGCCGGGCAGCCTCCGGCGGCACCGATGTGGCGGTGACCTTGGCTCAGAAGACGCCGAGAACCTTCAGGAGGACGATGATGACGAGGACCGCAATGATGACGTAGAGGACATACAGGGCGCTGCTACCGTTCTCGGGTTCTCCTGCGCCCAGCCTGGCCAACCAATCAAGGAGAGGAGTCACGGCGCAGACAATACCAGGGCTCCGAGGCCGGGTACCTTCCAATGCCGGACCGTCGGAGTCCGGTTGAGCAGCCAGGCGAATTTCAGCAGCCCACCAAGCGGGGGCTGGCGGCAGTTTGGGGCACCATGGGTCGAGGGGCTAGTCCGAGCACGAACCATGGCGTCTCGATGCGCCTACCACCTGTCGGTCTGGACGATGCTCACTTCGTGATCGGTCACTCCCTGGAGGAGCCACCGGTAGTCATAGCCAGCGCCCGAGCCAGGCCGCGGCCGCTGCGACGGCCGGGTCCAGGTATGCAGGGACGTCGTAGAGGTCGATGTGGTTGGTGGTGTCCAGCCATACCGCCTCCTTGGGCTCCCCGGCCCGGGCCATGGTGGCCTCGGCCCCGGCCGGGGAGCAGTAGTCGTCGGCGCGGCCGTGCACCATCAGCCACGGTGTGGGCGATATGAAGTCGGCGCCCATCGCCAGGTCGGCGGTGAGCAGCGAGTACAGCGAGGTGCGGGTGATGCGGTTGACCCAGACGGGGCTCTGGGACCGCTCGGTGCCGTAGTACGCAAAGGGCTCAGCTCCGCCCATGAGCGCCGGTGTGTCGTCGTCGCTGACGGCGGCCATGTACTCGATCTCGCCGGTGGCGTGCTGGCGGGCGGCCAGGGCCATCTGGTCGGCGAGCACGGCGCGGTATGACTCGACTCCCATGCCATCGCGCATGGCACGAGGATCGTTGTAGCCACCGGCCACGGTGACAAGGGCCCGCACCCGGGGGTCGAAGGCGGCGAAGCGCAGGGCGTACCCGCCGCCCAGGCATATCCCCACACAGCCCAGCCGCTCGGCGTCAACGGCCGGGTGGGCGGCCAGCCAGCTGAGGGCGTTGCGCAGATCGGCCAGCTTCCCGACCGGGTCCTCGTGCTGGGGGAGGGTGCCCTCGCTGGCGCCGAAGTTGCGGTGGTCGAAGGCGAGGGTCACGTAGCCGGCGGCGGCCAGGGCCTCGGCGTAGCGGCCGGCCACCTGGTCCTTCACGCCGGTGAGGGGACCGGTGAAGACGAGCCCCGGTAGTGGGTGGGCCCCGTCCGATGGCACCCGGAGGTGGCCGGCGAGCTGCAGCCCGTCGCTCGTCAATGTCACTTCGGTGGGCGCTACCATGGCCCCATCATGGTGGCGCCGGTCCTCGTCGGCCACCTACGCGCCCCGTCGGCCTGCGTCCTCACCCGCACGGAAAGTCTCTTCGTAGCAGCCTCACCGATCCACGGGGACGGGGTCTTCGCGGCACGGGCTTTCGGCATCGGAGAGCTGGTGGAGTGCTGCCCGGTGATCGTCTGCCCATCCCACCAGGAGCAGCTCCTGGAGCAGACGGCGCTACGCGGCCTCTACTTCACATGGGAGGACGACGCCATCGCGGTGGCTCTCGGCTTCGGCTCCCTCTACAACCACGCCTGGCGGCCCAATGCCAGGTACGAGCTCGATCACGGCCCAGAGGTCGTGCGCTTCTTCGCCGTCCGGGCGATCGCCGAGGGCGAGGAGATCACCGTCAACTACACCGGCGAACCCGACGGCCGCGGCGATCTCTGGTTCGAAGCCTCGGGCTGAAGCGGCGGGACACTGCCGCGAGCTGAACCGGCCCCCTCGGGGCGGCTTCACTTCGACCAACGCCCTCATTGGGCCTATCATGTTCGTCTCCTGCTCCCGGCAGGCACCTGGAGGATCTCACCCGTGGCGAAGCGCGACCAAGCAGCCCCCGACGAAGACCTGGTCCGGCTGTACCTGACCGACATCGGCCGACACGAGCTGCTGTCGAAGGCCGACGAGGCCATTCTGGCCGAGACCCGCCTCGTCGGCTTGGAGGCGGCAGCCGAGCTGAGCGGCGCCAAGTGCTCCCCGGCCCGGAAGCGCCAGCTGCGCCGACTGGTCCGGGACGGCGAGGCCGCGGAGCTGCGCTTCGTGCAGTCCAACCTGCGCCTCGTGGTCTCCATCGCCAAGAAGTACCAGGCGTCAGGCGTGCCGCTGCTCGACCTCGTGCAGGAGGGCAACCTCGGGCTGATGCATGCCGTCGAGAAGTTCGACCACCGTAAGGGTTTCAAGTTCTCGACCTATGCCACCTGGTGGATCCGTCAGTCCATCACCCGGGGAATCGCCAACACTGGCCGCAGCATCCGCTTGCCCGTCCACGCCGGCGACATGGTCAAGCAGCTGCAACGGGTCCGGGCCGAGCTCGAGGACCAGCTCGGTCGGTGCCCGACCACGGCTGAGATCGCATCCGCCATGGAAGAGCCGTTCGAGACGGTACGAACCCTTCTCTTCCACCTCTCCGACCCCATGTCCCTGTCGGCGCCGCTGCGTTCGGACTCCGACGCCGAGTTCGGTGACGTCGTCGCCGATCCTTCGGCGGTGTCGCCGGAGGAGGCCACGCTCGAAGCTGCCCTCGCCTCCGAGGTCGACAAGGTCCTGCGCCCACTGGGGAATCGCGAGCGGGCCATCCTTCGGTTGCGGTACGGCCTCGACGGGGGCGAGCCCCGCACCCTCGAAGACGTCGGCGAGCAGCTCTCCCTAACTCGGGAGCGGATCCGCCAGATCGAGGCCAAGGCCATGTCGAAGTTGAGGCACCCCTCCACCGAGGTGGCGTTCAGCTTCTCCTCCTGAGAGGGCGGTGACGACAACCGGTAGCCTCCGGGCCATGTCTGACCTCTCTGCCACCGTCGCCGATCTCTGGGAGCGCAGGGCCGAGATCGAGGCCGGCGACCCCGATGCCAGCGCCGCCGTCCACCAGGCCATCAACCTGCTCGACACCGGCCAGGCGCGGGTGGCCGAGGTCGACGAGGCCACCGGGGTGGTGGCGGTTCACCAGTGGCTCAAGCAGGCCATCCTCCTGCTGTTCCGGCTGTCGTCCATGGAGACCATCGAGGTCGGCCCCTTCGAGTTCTGCGATCGCCTCCCCCTGAAGCGCGGCTACGCCGCCGCCGGAGTGCGGGTGGTGCCGGGGGGGTCGGCTCGGTGGGGCTCGTTCCTCGAGCGGGGCGTGGTGCTGATGCCGAGCTACGTCAACATCGGCGCCCGCGTGGGGGCCAACAGCATGGTGGACACCTGGGCCACCGTCGGCTCGTGCGCCCAGGTCGGGGCCAACGTCCACCTGTCCGGTGGCGCCGGCCTCGGCGGCGTGCTGGAGCCACCGCAGGCGGCGCCGGTGATCGTGGAGGACGACGCCTTCGTCGGTAGCCGGTGCATGATCACAGAAGGCGCCCGGGTGGGGAAGGGGGCGGTGCTCGGTGCCGGAGTCATCCTCAACCCGTCCATGCGGGTCATCGACGCCGGAACGGGAGAGGACCTGGGCCGGGGTGTGGTGCCCCCCTGGTGCGTGGCCGTGTCCGCCACCCGTCCCAGGGAGTTCGCCGGTGGCACCTTCGGCCTGCCGTGCGTGCTGGTGATCAAGCGCCTGGCCGAGGGCCAGCGCCACGACAAGGCCCAGCTCAACGAAGTGCTCCGCGAGCACGGGGTGGCCACGTGACCGACCTCCTGGCCCGCTGCGCCCAGTTGGTGGACATTCCCTCGGTCAGCCACGACGAGGCCCGGATCGTCGAGTTCCTGGAGACCGAGCTGCGGGAGCTGCCATGGCTCGAGGTGGAGCGGTTGGGGCACAACCTGGTGGCCCGCACCCACCTGGGGCGAGCCCGCCGCGTGGCACTGGCCGGCCACGTGGACACCGTGCCCCCCAACGGGAACGAGCGGGCGCGCATCGACGGGGACGTGTGCTGGGGGCTGGGCTCCTGCGACATGAAGGCGGGCTGCGCGGTGTTCCTGGAGCTGGCTCGGGCCGTGCCCGAGCCGGCTGTGGACGTGACCTACGTCTTCTACGAGTGCGAGGAGGTGGCGCCTGAGTTCAACGGCCTCAGCAAGCTCCTGGCGCTGCGCCCCGAGCTCCTCGCCGTCGACGCCGCCGTGCTGGGCGAGCCCACCGGGGCCAGGATCGAGGCCGGGTGCCAGGGGACGCTGCACCTCGACGTGACCATGGTGGGGGAGCGGGCCCACTCGGCCCGGC
>JALZJC010000096.1 GCA_030859945.1 Actinomycetota bacterium
GCGCCGGTAGGGGGCCCCAGTGGGCTACCGGCCGGACCGGAAGCCGCTGAAGGAACCGCTGCCCGTCGGGACGGAACCCGTTCCCGGAACCGAACCCGTGGGCAGGCAAGCCGACACGAGCTGGGACAAGCCGGACAGGTCGCCGCCCACGAAGTTGGGCACCGAGGCGAGCACCGACGACAGGCACCGTGACACGTCGACGGGCAGGTTGGCCGAGCCGATCGCGCTCTGGATGGCGTCCATGGGCAGATGTGCCTGAACCACGCTCAGGATGCAGGCAGGTAGCTGGGTGGCCAGCCTGGCCGGGTCGGGCATTGCCCCGCCTGTGGGGATCAGGCCCGCCACGCAGCTGGGCATGGCAGGGATGGCGGGCACGGCCGCGTTCGGGACGGCGGCCGAGCGGGCGCCCGCCGGGGTGGCGACGCCGGTGCCGGCCCGGCCCGAGGTGGCGGCGGTGGGCGACGTGACCGAGGCCCCGCCGGCGGTCTGGGCACCGGTTCCGCCCGAAGTCGGGGGTGGCACCGGGCTGGTGGCCGTGCCCACGGCTTCGGTGGCCTGGTCGATGGCACCCTGGGCCATCACCGCTGGATCGGAGTCGCCGCCGGGTAGTGGGAGGACGCCGGCGGCACCGCCGGCGGCCGCCATGGTCAGTGCTGCGGTGGTGGTAGCGATGGCCGCTTTGGCAACCGTTCCCATCGCGGCAAGCTTGGCCATCAGTGCGGCCAGAAATCCGGGCATGTCGTGATCCCTTCCTTTCGGTAGTCCGGGCGCCTGCTCTTGCAGGCCCGGTGACGTCGCTCGCTGCTGTAACCAAACAGGTCGCTCTTCGATGGTCACGCCTTGGGCGTGGCAACCGAGCTCAGTGTGTGGGCTCGATGCCTAACTTCGGGCAAAGTCGCACATAAGTCTTCGTCCCCCTCCGCCCGGCACGACGCAGGGCGGTAGCGTCAATGCCGTGACGACCGTTGCGGTCGTGGAAGACGACGCTCACGTCCTCGCCGCTGTCACCAGAGGCTTGTCCGAACGGGGGCACGTGGTGTTGGGGGCGTCCACTGGGCTCAACGCCTTGGGCGAGATCGTGGAACAGCGTCCTGACGTGGTCGTCCTCGACCTCGGCCTCCCGGACATCGACGGCCTCGAGCTGCTGCGAATGCTTCGTGCGGTGACCACCGTCCCGGTGATCGTGGCCACCGCCCGCGACGACGAGGGGGAGATCATTCGTACCCTCGACGCCGGCGCCGACGAGTACGTGGTCAAGCCGTATTCTGCCGACCAGCTCGATGCCCGGATCCGCGCCGTTCTTCGCCGCATCAGGGAGGACGACGCGGACCGGCCCGTCCGGATCGGGGGGCTCACCATGGACACCCGCAGCCGGGTGGCCACCGTCGACGGGCAGCTCATGGACCTGAGCCGAAAGGAGTTCGACCTGCTCTGGCACTTGGCGACCCGCCGGGGCGAGGTCGTGTCCAAGCGCGAGCTCCTCGCCGCCGTGTGGCGCCAGCCCTACGGCGGCCCTGAGAAGACCATCGACGTCCACCTGTCCTGGTTGCGCACCAAGCTGGGTGAGTCGGCGAGGTCTCCTCGCTACCTGCGCAGCGTGCGAGGCGTGGGTGTCATGCTGGTCGACCCCGACACCGCGTGAGGGCCCGGCTGGCCCTGACGGCGGCGGCCGTGACAGCCATGATCGTTCTGGCCTTCTGCATCCCGCTGGCGCGGCTCATACAGGTTGTGGCCGCCAACCGGGCACTCGAGGCGGCCAAGCTCGAATCCCGGTCTCTGGCCGGGGCCGTCAGCGCCGTTCCCGGCCAGCCCGCGACCATCGCCCAGCTGGTAGAGCAGGCCAACGCCGGCAGTCCCCGGCCCATCACGGTGTACCTGCCCGACGGCACCGTGCTCGGCCCACAGGTCCCCGCCGGCGCCGAGGTCGAGCTGGCTCGTCAGGGCCGCTCGTTCACCGCTGCCGGACCGGGTGGCGGCCGCGACATCTTCGTCGGGATCGTGGGTACCGAACCCAGGGCCTCGGCCGTGGTACGGGTCCGGGTAGCGGCCTCGCTGCTGAGCCGCGGCGTTCAGCGGGCCTGGGCCATCGTGGCCGTCATCGGGGCCCTGGTGGTGATTGTCGCCGTCGGCCTCGCCGACCGCCTGGCTCTCTCGATCGTCCGCCCCATGGGCGAGCTGCTCTCGGTGACCCGCCGGCTCCAGCGAGGTGAGCTGGAGGCGCGGGTCTCGCCCGCCGGCCCTCCCGAGGTGGCCGAGGTGGGCCTCGCCGTCAACGGTCTGGCCGATCGCATCGGCGATCTCCTCGCCGCCGAACGTGAGGAGGCCGCCGACCTCTCGCACCAGCTGCGGACCCCGCTCACCGCGCTCCGCCTCGACGCCGAGGGCCTTGCATCCGACGAGGACCGGCTCCTCATCGCCAGGGACGTGGACCGCCTGGAACAGGTCGTCACCCGGGTCATCCAGGAGTCTCGCCGCAGCTCCCGCCACCAGGGAGCGAGCCACCGTCGCGGGAGCTGCGACCTGGGCCAGGTGGTCCGCCACCGGTTGGCCTTCTGGTCGATCCTGGCCAGCGACCAGGGCCGCCAGCTGACGGTGAACGTGCCCAACGACCCGCAACCGATCGGGCTGTCGCAGGCGGAGCTGGAAGTGTGCCTGGACGCCCTGGTCAACAACGTGCTCGCCCACACCCCTGGCGGCACCCCGTTCTCGGTCGAGGTGAGGACAGGGTCGAACCGCCAGTGGATGCTGGCCGTCCAAGACGCCGGCCCGGGGCTCCCGGGAAACGTGCTGCCGGCGCGGGGGGCGAGCAGCGGGTCGGGCACCGGCCTGGGACTGGACATCGTGCGCCGGACAGCAGAGGCCTCCGGCGGCCACCTCTCGGCCCGACGGTCGCCGGGCGGTGGAACCCGTATCGAGGTGAGCTTCGGCCCGGCGCGTGACCGCCCGTGAGCCCGGAGCCGGGCCCTGCGGCTCAGGACTCCCGACGCCTATCTCGGTGGGCCCTGGTCGTAGTAACGGATCGGCTGACCGTAACAAACAGCCTTGACCGACAGGTCCTGGCCGGAACGGACGAAGTGAACCTCGACATTGGCGGGCCCGCGGGCGACCACGTCGACCGCGAAGCCGTTGCTTGGAATGGCGGAGATCAGCTCTATGAAGAAGCCGTCGCAGGCCACCCTGACCACGCCACCGCTCGTCGAGTAGGTGGCGGACGGACGCGCCGAAGGCTGGGGGGTGGGTGGGGCGGCCGGGCGAGTGGGGGGCAGGGACCCAGGCGATGCCCTCGCCGGTCCCGGGGGCGGCGCGACGGTGGCACCCGGTCGCGGGGCCTCGGACGGAGGCGCTGCCGGGTTCCGGCCTCCAGACGCCGGTTCCCGACCGTGGGACGGCACCGTCGTGGCGGTGTCCGCCCTCGGGGGGGTGCCGGTGGGCGTCGCCGCCGAGCCCGACTCCAGCTCGTTCACCACGTCTTCGTGGGCGAGAACCGACGCCGGGCGGTCGGTCACGTCGGCGGCGACGACCGACGTTGCCGTCCAAACCAGGGCGGTGGACGCCAGGGTGACGGTCAGCCAGAGTCCCGCGGCAAGCAATCGGGGCAGCGGCACCTCTCGAGGATGCCCCTTCCCCGCCCGGCCCGGGGCTAAGCGAACCCTAAATCGGGCGGCCGCCGGGTCGGTGCAGGAGAGCCGGCCCACCTCAGTTGAGGGCGGGATCGGGGGGAAAGGTGGCGTAGAGCGCCAGCCTTCCCCGCTGGCGCCCGAGCACCCGGCGCCAGAGCTCCAGCGGCTGCTCCCAGAGAGCGTCGTCGGGGTGGGCGTCCACCACGAACCAGGCGCCGGAGGCGATCTCGCCCTCCAGTTGCTCAGGTGCCCATCCGGCATGACCGGAGAAAACCCGGATCCGCTCGATGGGCTGGTGGACCTCGTGAGGGCTCTTCCCGATGTCGAGGGCACCCAGGCCGCCGAACAGCGGGGTCCAGGCGTCGGTGTCGTCGCCGGATGCCGCCCGGGCCAGACAGATGGCAGAGCCCACTGCCACCGGCCCTCCGAAGAAGACGACCGGCGGGTGGGCGGCAAAGGGCTCCCAGTCGGGGGCCGGGCCGGCCAGCTCCACCTCGCTCGGGCGGTTGACGACCAGACCCAGCGCTCCCTCGGCACCGTGCTCGAGCATGAGGACGACGGCGCGGTCGAAGGTGGGCTCCTGCAGCGCCGGTGTGGCGACGAGCAATCGGCCCTTCAGCGAGGTCGTGCTCATGTCGTCGTCGATTCTCGCGCCCCGGCCCGCTGGCCCTCGACCAGCAGAGGCTGCATGCTCTCGTCACGGGAGGCACAGCGAGGAGGAGCGATGAGTCCTGACCCGAAGGGCCCCTGGTACTGGTGCTTGAGGCACGAAAAGGTGGAGCCCGAAGGTGAGCAGTGCGCGGCCGAGGACCGTCTCGGCCCTTACCCGTCGCGCCAGGAGGCGCTGAACTGGCGCCAGAAGGCCGACGCCCGCAACGAGGCCTGGAAGCAGCAGGACCGGGAGTGGGAGGGCGAGGACGAGGAGGGGAGGAGAGCCTGACCCCCTGAATGCATCTTGATGCAGGCCCGTGTATGATCAGCGGGTGCACCAGGTAGGGATCTACGGGGCGTCCGGCTACACGGGGGCCGAGCTGCTACGGCTCTGCGCCGGCCATCCCGACCTCGAGGTGGTGCTGGCCACGGCCGACAGCTCGGCGGGGTTACGGGCCGCCGAGGTGTACCCCAGCCTGGCCGGTGCCTACCCGGACCTGGTCTTCGCCGAGGCCGAACCGAGCGCGGCCGACGGCCTCGACCTCGTCTTCATGGCCCTTCCTCACGGTGCTTCCCAGCGGTTGGTTCCCGACCTTCGCAAGCGGGTGGGGGCGGTGGTGGACCTGGCTGCCGACTTCCGGCTGCGGGACCCCGCCCTCTACCCCCGCTGGTACGGCGAGGAGCACGGCGCCCCGGACCTCCTGGACCAGTTCTGCTTCGGCCTGCCGGAGCTCTTCCGGGACGAGCTGAGAGGGGCCGAGCTGGTGGCCGCCCCGGGTTGCTACGTCACCGCCGCTTCGCTGGCCCTGGCGCCGCTGGTCCGCGCCGGCGCCATCGAGACCAGCGGCATCATCGTCGACGCCGCCAG
>JALZJC010000106.1 GCA_030859945.1 Actinomycetota bacterium
CTGCCGTTCGGCGCCCCCGGGTGAGAGCCCTGTCGAAGAGATGCGCGGCTCCATCACTCGCGTCGCCCGATACCGTCTTCGGGTGATGAGAGCAAAGGCACCGACGCGTCAGGAACAGGGCGACGCCATGCGAATCGCCCTGGCCGGTATCGCCGCTGGCGTCGATCCCCTGGACCTCGTAGCCCAGCTCGAGCCGCTGCACCCGAAGAACAACACGTTCCCAGGCGAAGTCCTGCTCGAGCTTGCTGCTGACGCCCTCGAGCTGTCCGGCGCTTCCCGAGAGCGCCCAGTCGACTACGAGGGGATTAGAGAGCGCTACCTGCCCGAGTTGGAGTTGCGCAAGACTCAGCACCGGCGGAGCCACTACGCCCTCGGGGCGGCGGCCATGATCCGCGCTGGCATCCAGCCCGCTCTCCTCGATGAGATCAAGTCGGAGCCACGAATCCTTTCAAGCCAGCGTCGCCGCCCCTGCAGTCTTGAGATTGAGGCGGACCATGTATGCAAAATGTATGCACGCCCAGTGGTACGAGGGGTTACACAGCGACATCGCCCGGAACGGCGATTCGGTAAACCCGCAGGTCAGAGCGCTTCGCCGGCACTCCCCGGCACCACGCAAGACGGTCCTTTTCTGTCTGGGGGTCAAGAGGTCGCCGGTTCAAATCCGGCCAGCCCGACAAGAAAGTCCAGGTCAGCCCGGAGCTACGTGCTCTACCTCGGGCGGGACGAGAAGGGCCGGAAGCGCCAGAGGTGGGTGGGCGGCCACCGGACGCGCAAGGAGGCAGAAGCCGCGCTCCTGGATGCGCTGACCCGCGTGCGCACCGGCGTCTACGCCGATCCCGGGCGCCAGACGCTGGGGGAGTACCTGGAGAGCTGGCTCGACTCCGTGAAGCCCACGCTGGCCGCCACCACGTGGGCCGGCTACCGGCAGGCGCTGACGAAGTGGGTCATCCCCCGCATCGGTCGGCCACTGTCACCCCGTTCGGTGCGCCTGCCCACACGGTGACGGGACGAGCGCTGGCCGACGCCGTGGAGTGGGGCCTGCTCGCCTGGAACCCCGCCCGTTCCGTCAGGCCGCCCAAGGAGAAGAACCGGGAGATGACGGTGTGCTGGGTGGTCTTCCTCACCACGGGGCTCCGTCGCTCGGAGGTCGCTGGTCTGCGTTGGGAGGACCTCGACCTGGAACGGGGCGCCCTGGCTGTTCGCCACGCCCGGGTGGCGGTGGACTACCGGGTGGAGGACTCAGAGCCCAAAAGCGCCAAGAGCCGCCGCCTCGTCTCCCTGGACGACCCGACAGTCCTGGCCTTGCGTCAGCACCGGAAGCGCCAGCTCGAGGAGCGTCTGGCCGCGGGCCCCTGTGGCAGGACAGCGGACTGGTCTTCGTCTAGGAGGACGGCCAGCCGTACCATCCCGGCACCATCACTACTTCTTCGAGAAGACCGTGAAGCGGGTTGGAGTTCGCCCGATCCGCCTGCACGACCTGAGACACACCTCGGCCACCTCGCCCTGGCCGCCGGCGTCCACCCCAAGATCGTCCAGGAGCGGCTGGGCCACGCCAACATCAGCATCACGCTCGACACCTACTCGCACCTCGTCCCGGGCATGCAGGAAGAGGCCGCCGCCAAGGTGGCCAAGCTCATCTTCGACTGAGGTGTGAATAACCAAAGTTGTCGCGAGATGAGGCGCGCGCCAGCGGGTCGGGGCGCCAGCCCCGACATCTCGGACTCAATCGGTGAGACTCAGGCGGCGGGTTCGAGAGTGACGCGGTGGCCCATGGCCTCGAGCTGGGCCACCAGGCGCTTCTGGTGAGCGGTGCTGGTGCGTCGCTTGTCGAAGTAGTCGCCACCGAGGTCTGTGTAGGTCTCACCGGTGGACAGCAGGTGCCAGATGATCACCAGGAATCGAGTGACCGACGGCCACCGCGGCGCGACCTGGACCCCGTCGGCCACGGATGCGGGCGTACTGGGCGGCCAGGTAGGTGTCCTTGGACCGCCCTGCGGCATGGGCGGCCTCGATGAGGGCGATGCGGAGCCACTTGGAGCCGTGACGGGTCCCGCCCCGAGCGGTGTTTGCCAGCCGACTCGTTGTTGCCGGGGCACATGCCAGCCCACGACGCGAGATGTCCGGCGTCGGGAAACCGGGACATGTCGGTGCCGATCTCGGCCAGGATCACCTGCGCGGTCCGGTCACTGATGCCGGTGATCCCGACCAGAAGCGTCACCGCCGCTTCATGAGGGTCGAGCAGGGACTCGATCCGCTTGGTGAGCTCGTCGATGGTGGTGTCGGCCTGGTCGATGCGAGCCAGTATGGCCCGGCACAACAAGGCGTGGTGGGAGTTGAAGCGCCCGGCCAGGGCGTCTTTGAGCTCGGGGATCTTGGAGCGCATCCGGCCCTTGGCTATCTCGGCCAGCACCTCGGGGTCGCTCTGGCCAGCGATGAGGGCATCGATCATCTCCCGACCGGACTTGGTCAGCACCGCGGACGCCACCGAGGACAGCTTCACCCCGGCGTCCTCCAGGACCTTGTGCAGGCGCTGCGTCTCTCTGCCCCGCTCCTCGATCACCGACTTGCGGTAGCGGGTCAGGTCTCGCTGCTCACGTGTGGGGCGGGGCGGAATGAAGCTGGGGCGCACCAGGCCGTGCTCGAGCAGCTGGGCCCCCCACTGGGCGTCAGCCACGTCGGTCTTGCGGCCCGGGACGTTGCGCATGTGGCGGGCGTTGATCACCCACACGTCGTCGATGGCGTCCTCCAGCACCCAGTGCACCGGCTTCCAGTACACGCCGGTTGCTTCCATGTCGACGAGGGTGATCCCTCGCTCCACCAGCCAGACCGACAGCTTCAGCAGCTGTGATGTCGTCGTTCCGAACTCGGCCACCTCCTCTCGACGCCCGCCGCCACCATCGGGTGTTCGGGCGCAGGCCATCACCGTGTCGCGGTGCACGTCCAAGAACGCGCAGCGCTCAACCACCACTTGCATCGTCCATCAGCTCCCTTCCGGGCTCGGCAATCACGATGTGCCGGACCGGATGGGGACCTCGTCATGAAGAATCTGAGGTGCGTGCTCGAAGCGACAGAACGGAGCGCCCGAGATTCCCGCGTCAAACTAACGACGGGCTCCGAGCGCCATAGAGACACGACGTCTGCCCAGGCCGACACGGCCGATTCTCATCCCCCCGAGGCCGGCTCCGCCAGGAGCCATGGGAACTAACGGCTTCCGCAAATGCCCAGGTCCGCCGTTCGATCGGCGAGCTCGACAATGGTGTGTAGTATGTGTGTATGGCCCGGGTGAACGTCTACCTTCCCGACGAGCTGGCCGAGGAAGCCCGTGCGGCGGGCCTCAATGTTTCCAATATCACCCAGGACGCCCTCCGCCGGGAGCTGGCCGCCCGCCGAACCTCGGCATGGGTGGCCCGAGTGAGCAAGCTCGCCCCGACGGGTGTCACGCATGAGCAGGTGATCGAGGCGCTCGATGCCGTCCGAGAGGAGATGGGCACGCGCAATGAGGGCTGAGGGCGAGGCCGTAGTCGACGCCTCGCTCGTCGTTGACTTCGTTCTGGGCGGAAGCCAAGCCGTGGCCATCGGTGCCCACATCGACGGCCTCGAGCTCTGGGCACCGGCGCACATCGACGCCGAGATCCTCTCGGCCATGGGCCGGATGCGCCGGGCCGGCGAGTTGTCCGTCAGGGAGGCGGGTGCTCGCCTCGACGAGGCCATGGACATACCGCTCCGGCGCGAGCTGCTGGACCATCTCGTTGCCGGTGCCTGGCGGCGGCGGGGCCGTCTCCGACTCGCCGATGCCCTCTACGTGGAGGTCGCCTCCCGCCACAACGTGCCGCTGCTCACCACCGACGCCCGCCTCGGTCGGGCCGTGGCGATCGCCGAGGTCATCACGTCGTGACCCTTCCGAGACCCCTCCCGAAGACGAGGATGGACAGCCGACTCCCGGGAAGTCCTGGAGGCGGAGCGGATATGCGACGGGAGCATGACCGGCTTCGTGACACCTGCACGGAATTCGAAGTTGACAACGGCCGGGAGGCGACTGTTCAGCTCGCTCCCGCTTGAGGCCACGCCGCTTTCCGCGAGGAGTAAATCAGGCGGCGGGTGACGGCTCATTGAAGCGGACCCAACGAGAGTCGAGGCGCTCGCCGCTGGGGTGGGTCCAGTTCCCGGTGATGGTGACGCCGTCGGGCGGCGCCGGTCGACCGGAGCCGGTGAGACAGCGCCCCCGAGAGTCGGTGAACACCATCGCGTCGGGATCATCGGCGTTGCCCGTGATCCCCAGCTTTCCCAAGTGGTGGAGACGGTGATGGCGACCGCACAGGGCAACGAGGTTCGCCGTGTCGGTGGCCCCCCCGTCCTCCCAGTGGGTGACGTGGTGCACCTGCAGCCAGCGGCTGCGCTCACATCCGGGGACCCGACAGGCTCCGTCGCGCTCCTCGATCACCAGGCGGGTGCGCTCGGGGACGATGCGCTGGGTGCGCCCCACGCTGAGCGCCACCCCGCAGACCTCGCCCATCGGGCGTACCCGCCCATCGCAGCCCAGCAGGCGCCGAAGCGCATCGGGCAGGGGCGCACCCAGGTGGAGATTGGCCACTGGGCCGTGGCCGTCGCCCCGCAGGTGGACCACCACCAGGTGGCGATCAGAGGCGGGTCGGGTCGCGGCGTCGGCACCGAGGGAGCGGTCGGCCATGGCCAGGAGAGCATCGGCCCAGGTGGGCTGGTCCACGCCGTCGTCCACCAGGCCCCGGCGAGCTACGTCGAGGGCCCGCTCCACCAGGGCTCCCTCGTCGGGAGGCAGCACGGCCGACAGCCGCCACAACCCTTCCTCGGTGGTGCCGAAGTCCACACGGCGCTCCTCGGCCCCCTCGGGCTGGCCCGCCTCCTGCTCGTCCTCGGAGGGCTCCGCCTTGGGCCAGCTGTAGCGGCGAAGGGTGCGGGTGAGCTGGGACACGGTGCTGTGACGGGCCAGCGTGGCCACCTCGGCGTCGGCATAGGCCGGCGCGTGGCGGCACACCACCGCCGCCTGGTCCTCGGTCAGCTCGCCGCCGTCGAAGGCCGAGGCGGTCTCCGACAGCTCGGGCAGGCGCCGCGCCATCGACACCAGCCTGCGAGCCCGACCACGTGACACGCCACACTTCCAGGCCACCCACTGCTCGGGAGAGTGGATGCCGGTTCCCTCACAGGCCCCAGTCTCGAGCGCTCGTGACACCAGGGAGACGAGGCGGGCAGTGGCTGCGTTGAGCGTGCCGCACACCTGGGCCACCTCGTCTTCGATGGCCCTGGCGTCTGCCTCCTGCTCCTGGGAGTGCCGAGCCGGTTCCGCCATCGCCATGGCGACAGTCTAGCGAACATATGTTCCCCTGGCAAGGATCGTCGCCCCTGCGGCAACGTACGGATCGATGCCACCATGAGACCGGTCGAACAAGGCACCGGGAGATTCTGTGGCGGTCACACACAGCGAGACCATCCGCAACCACGCGGCGTTCATCTGGTCGGTCGCCGATGACCCGCCCCACATCGCCGACAACCTGCAGAGCTACCTGCTCCCCTTCTCCGAAGCAGCGCGGGACGTGGCTCGAGAAGTTCGACCTGCCCGTCCAGATCGACCGGCTCGACCGCGCCGTGGGCCGGTAGACAGGTCGGCGGCGACCGCAGCGACGACCGCACCGGCTCCGGACGTGGCCATAGAGGCGTCTCCCGCCGTAGGGCCGGAGGCCGCGCCGGGATAACGGGCCGTGACCGCCCCACGGGACAGCGAGGACAGGTCCACGTCGACGTCGCCAACCGACCAGCCGGAAGGCCAGGGCACCCGCGAGCTCCTGGAGGTCGTGCGTCCGGGGAAAGCGGATGGCGTCATGCACCAGCGCCGCCTTCAAGGACTTCTCTGCTGCCTGTTGGGCGTGAAAGCAGGCCGCTCGCGGAGGTAGATGGGCTTGCGCCTCCGGGTCGGGCATCCGGCGATCCTCCTTCACGGCACGTCGAAGCTCCGTTGTGAGTTGGTCCACCTCGGACGGGGGAGCGTCTGGAAGGACGACCAGCACGTCGACGTCGGAATCGGGGCCGTGATGACCTCGTGCGACCGAGCCGAACAAGATGACCTGAAGGGGATCACAGGCGGCCACGAGGTCGGTGACCACTTCCGGGACCCACTCCTCGAGCGTGCGGCCGTTGTAGCGGACCTTGCCGTCAACCACCTCGGAGACGATGTGAGCCACCGCAACGAGGTTAGGCATGGCCGAGTGACTCGCCGACGTGTCAGACACTTTGAAGAACGGTCGCGTAGCGAGCGGCAACCGGTTCGCCCCTGTCAGGAGACGAGCTCCCTCTGCAGAGGCGTGGGGAACCGGGGCTTCACGATGGCGCCGCTGGCGTCGAGCCAATCCTGTAGCCGGGCGGCCTCGTCCTCGACTTCGCTGGTGCCGTCGCGGCCGATGTCGAGGAGCAGCCTGGTGACAAGCTCGCCGGTGGACCGCTGCGCCCAACCCCCGACGATGCGGTCGGACCACCAGATGGCGGGGCCGGCGTTGCCGTTCCGGTCGAACAGCAGCGGCCCGAGCTGGCCCAGGTACCACGACCGGTCCTTCCACCCCATGGTGGTCGGGTCGAGGCTGGGCACGAGCGCCGCCCATGGCCCGGCGTCGACAGGGTCGCTCGGCGGCACTCCGCCGGCGGCGGCCAGCGCCCGCTTCGTCGCCGCCACCGTCCACCCGGCCCACCACTTCAGGTCCGCAACCAGATCCACGGACAAGGGCCCGAAGGCCGACAACCACCGCCGGGCCAGCTGCGCCTGGGCGTCGGCGGTCTCCATCGGCGCTTCAGCCGGCGGCGCCAAGGTGTAGCGGTGCCGTGTGGACGTCCACTTGCCGCGGGGTCGGGTTCGCACGATCCGTCCATCGCACGTCAGCAGTAGCACGATCCTGCTCGACAGCCCTACGTCGGTCGCCCACTTCGAGTTGCCGCCGTAACGGACGGTTCCCTTGAGGGCGGCGACATCGCTGGTCAACTCCGTCGTGAGGGCCTCGCCCCGGTCGGCCAGGGCCGCCAGCGTCCGCATCTCGAGATCGGCGACGAAGCGATAGCCGTCGGTGGCAATGCCCTGCTCCTCGACGGCCGTGACCAGCTTGCGCCGCTCGCCGGCGGCGATGGCCCGGCCGCAGGCGGCGGCAACCACCGGCACCAGATCGGCGGGCACGGCCCACATGGTGCGCCGCATCCCCATGACCCGCACGATCGTCCGCTCCTCGTGCAGGGCACGGTCCACCTCGGCGATAGCGGCGCCGGCGCCAGACGTACGGGCCGCCACGGCGAGATACACCGACGCCGGGTCGGTCGAGTGCAGAGCGACGAGCGACCTGGCCACGACCTCCGGCGCCGGAGCGCGATGAGCCGGCGCCATCCTGTGCAGGACACCTACCGACGGCTTTGACACGCTTCGACCCTACGATTCTGCTGTCGGCGTGGTGGGAGAGCGGTCGCTACCCGGGCACGCCATCGAGGTATGCGACCCGGCGGGTCCGGAGGGCGGGAACCACGGGGCCGGGCGTGATGGTCCCGACCAGGTTGAGCGGGTCGGTGGCGTTCACGGTGACGCGTTCCCCGGTGCAGGGGAGCTTGCGCACCTGCGCCAGCTGCTCAACCGCCGCCGGCAGCGCGAACTGCTCACCGCTGAAGCCGCTGACGAAGCGGCCGCCCCGAACGAGGCCGCGGTCTTCGAGCCGGCGCAGAGCCCGCTGCACGTCACGCCAGGGGAGGCGGACGGATTCGCGCAGCGCCAGGTCGCGGAACACGACGCCCCATCGGTTGAGCAGTAGTCCGGCAGTGGCCTGGGCAAGCTCATCGTGGTCGGCGTCCGGCCGGAAGGCGGGCACCAGCGACCAGCGCCCTGCTGCCGCGCCTCGGGGGCGGGGGCCGCGAACCGGCCGCGAGCGTCGGCCCGGCTCAGCGCCGCGCTGCACCCTCTTTGCCACGCGAGCCCGGATGGCGCCGAAGCCGTCGGAGGTGAGAAGACCGCGGGCGACGCCGTCCCACAGCGCCCGGTCGACGTCCTCGGGCAGCCGCCTGGTGGCCTGACCGAGGTCGGAGGCGAAGCATGCGCCCCGGTGGCGCAGCACCTCCACGATCTCGGCGGTAGCGCCGGCGCTGGGCTCCACGGGGTCGGTTCCGCCCCGGGCTACCTCGAGCAGCCAGTCCAGGTCGTCACGGAACACCACCGAGACGGGCGTCGCCTTGTTGGGCGCGCCGGCCGGTGCGTCTGTGTCGCGAGCGCGCAGGCCGAGTCGTAGCCAGCCCACCTCGCCCTCGTGGCAGAGCCGGTCGAGGGCGGCAGGGTCATAGTGGTGCAGCCGGCGGCCGAGCAGCTCGGGCTCCCAGGCCGCCGCCGCCGCCTCCCAGGCCTGGAGCTGGCCTATCGCCGTCGCCAGCCCCTCGTCGCCCGCCAGCTGGGTGCCGGGCGCCAAGTGTTGCCAGCGCAGGAGGAATCGCATGAAGTCCCGGGTGGTGGCGGGCTCCACGCCCTGGCGCCGGACGCGGCGGGAGTAGGCGTGCATCCGAGCCAGCAGGCGCCGCGCCACCCATTCCACGTCCACGGCATCGGCCGAGTACCTACCCTGGAGGGCGAGGCCCTCGTGCTCGAGCATGGCCAGCGCCGGGGCCACCCGACCGCCGGGCAGTGCCGTCGACGACGCCAGCTCGCCGACGGTGGTGATGCCGGCCAGCTCGAGGTGGCCGCGCACCACGGCCACCACGGCGTCGTCGTCGCCCTGGAACACGCGTCGGGCGTCATCGATGGTCTCGGTGGCGCACCACAGCTCGGCGCCGTCGTGGGCGACTGTCTGAGCGCGGCCCCGCGCCACCAGCTCGTTCCACAGCTGGCGCCACTCCTCGTTGGGCGCCATGACGACGAGGGAGAACAGGAGGTCGTGGAGGTCGTCGCTGCTTGTCGGCTGCGGCGTGATCTCGGCGTGGACCTGGGCCATGGCGTCGGGGTCGAGCCGCCCGATCGAGGTGAGGTCGACGGCCAGCCCGCGGCGCAGGTGGACGGCGTTGGCGCGGCGGTTCTGGAGCTCCTCGTCGTCCAGGAAGGCATAGGGCCGGGCCGTGAGTATCTCGTGGGCAAGAACCGACGGCTCGGTGGTGTCGATCGTGTGCACTGCCACGTCACCCGACTCGATCCGCTGCAGGAGCGTGCGCAGGCCGTCAACGTCGAGCGCCTCGTGCAGCGTGTCGTCGAGCGTCTGGCGAACGATCACGTGGTCGGGGATGTCGACGGGGCCGGCCACGTTCTCCTGGCACGCCGCGGCCTGGGGGAACAGGGCGGCCATGAGGTCGTCGGCCTCCATACGTTGGATGGGAGGCGGGTTGCGACGTCCCCCTCGGAACCGCAGCACCAGCAAGGCCCGGTTGAGGTTCCACCGCCAGCGGGAGATGAACATGGGCGCGTCGAGGACGGCCTGTTGCAGGGTCTGCTCGACGGATCCGCTCTTCACATAGCGCGAGACCTCGTGCAGCGGAAAGCTGTGATGGGGGCCCAGCGACAGCACGATGGCGTCGTCGTTGGCGGCCGCCTGAAGCTCGAAGTTGAACGTGCGGCAGAACTTCTTGCGTAGCGCCAGTCCGAAGGCACGGTTGACGCGTCCCCCGTAAGGGGAGTGGATCACGAGCTGCATCCCGCCGGTCTCGTCGAAGAACCGCTCGAGCACGAGTGTGTGCCAGGTGGGCATGGTGCCCAGAACGGCGCGTCCGACGGCCAGGTAATCCAGCAGCATCGTCGCCGCTTCGGGTCCGATGCCGGTGGTATCCGCCAACCAGCTGCGCCCCCCGTCGGGGTCGACCCTACCCAGGAACTCGTCCAGTCGCTGGCGCAGCCTCGACACCTCTTCGGAAAGCTCGGCGGTCCGGGCCGGCGCCTCGCCCTGCCAGAAGGGCACGGTCGGGGGCGTGTCGCCGGCGTCGCGCACCCGCACCACCCCCGCCTCGACGCGGCGGATCTGCCACGAGTGGGTGCCGAGGAGGAAGATGTCGCCCGCCATCGACTCCACCGCCCAGTCCTCGTTGACGGTGCCGATGAAGATGTCGTCGGGCTCGGCCACCACGCGGTAGTCGCCGATCTCGGGGATGGCGCCACCCGAGGTCAGCGCGGCCAGCCGCGCCCCCTTGCGCCCCCGCATCTCGCCGTTGACCACGTCGTGGTGGACGTAGCGGCCCCGGGCCCCGCGGCCGGTGTGCACCCCGTCGGCCACGAGCTCGACCACCTCGTCGAACTGCTGGCGCGTCAGCTCTGCGTAGGGGGCGGCCCGGCGCACCAGCTGGTAGAGGTCGTCGGTCCGCCACTCCTGGGCGCCGACCTCGGCGACCACCTGCTGGGCCAGGATGTCCAGGGGCAGTCGGGGAGGCTCGATGGCGTCGAGGCGCCCGGCTCGCACTGCGCCGAGCAGTGCCGCGCACTCCACCAGCTCGTCACGGGTCAAGGGGTAGAGCCTCCCCTTGGGCACCCCGGCCCGAGAGTGGTTGGACCGGCCCACCCTCTGCAGGAAGGTGGCGATGCTGCGTGGGGACCCGATCTGGCACACGAGCTCGACCGGGCCGATGTCGATGCCGAGCTCGAGGGAGGCCGTGGCCACCAGCGCCTTCAGGTCGCCGGCGCGCAGGCGCGTCTCCACCCGATGCCGGCGATCCTTGGAGAGACTCCCGTGATGGGCGGCGACGACGTCCTCTCCCAGTCGGTCGCCGAGCTGATGGGCGAAGCGTTCGGCCAGGCGGCGGGTGTTGACGAAGACCAGCGTGGTGCGGTGCTCGCGCACATGGGCGGCGATGCGGTCGAGCACGTCGGAGGTCTGCTCGGCGCTGGCCACGGCCTCGAGCTCACCCTCGGGCAGCTCGAGGGCGAGGTCGAGGTGGCGCTGGTGGCCGGCGTCGACGATGGCGGGCAGCGGCCGGTCGCCTACGAGCAGGCGGGCCACGGTCTCGATGGGCCGTTGCGTGGCCGACAGACCCACCCGGCTGGGGCGGGTCTGGCACAGGGCCTCCAGCCGCTCGAGAGTGAGCGCCAGGTGCGATCCGCGCTTGTCCCGGGCCACGGCGTGGATCTCGTCCACGATCACCGTGTCGACCGTTCGCAGCGCCTCCCTGCCGCTGGCGCTCGTCAACAACAGGTACAGCGACTCGGGAGTGGTGACCACGAGGCTGGGTGGCCTGCGGACCATGCGGGCCCGTTCCGAGCTGGTGGTGTCGCCCGTCCGCACCGCCACGGTGATGTCGGGAGCGGGGAGGCCGAGCCCGGCGGCCGCGTCGGCGATCTCCTTGAGCGGCCGCTGCAGGTTCTCGGCGATGTCGACGGCCAGCGCCTTCAGCGGCGATACGTACACGACGCGGGCTAGGCCGTCGATCGGCTCGTCGGCCTCGTGGGCCCGGTACAGGCGGTCGATGCACACGAGGAAGGCGGCGAGCGTCTTGCCCGAGCCCGTGGGCGAGGCGATCAGCGTGTCCTCCCCTGCGGCGATGTGGGGCCAGCCGTCACGCTGGGGGTCGGTCGGCCCCTTGGGAAAGCGGCGCCGGAACCAGGTCTTCACCGCGGGATGGAATGCCTCCACCGATCCGCCGGCGCCGGCGGCGAACTGGCGTGCCGTCGTGGCAGCGGTAGTCACGGGCTCTCGGACGAGTTTGCCATCACGACCAGGCCAAGCGTAGTAAGAGCATGGGTCGGCGCCAGCCTACCGAGGGATCAGGGGCGGGGCGAACCTACGTTCGAGACCTCGATGGCTCCGTCCCGGTAGGGCAAGATCGGGCCATGCCTGACAGCGAGCTGCTGCCGATGCCGACGGACTGGCAACGCGGCCTGGTGATCGCCGCTCACCCCGACGACATCGAGTACGGAGCGGCTGCCGCCATCGCCGCCTGGACTGCGGTTGGCCACTCGGTGTTCTACCTGCTGGTGACGCGCGGCGAAGCTGGCATCGACACGCTGGCGCCGGCGGAGGCGGCCCCACTGCGGGAGGCAGAACAGCGGTCCAGCGCTGCTGTCGTCGGCGTCGACTCGGTGGAGTTCCTCGACCATCCCGACGGGGTCGTCGAAGGTGGCCCGGCACTGCGGCATTACCTGGCGGCGGTGATCCGCCGGCACCGGCCCGAGCTCGTGGTGACGCTCAAAACGTCTCGGGCGCCCTGGAGCGCGCCACCGCCTCGCTCGCCGCCCACCGGAGCTACCTGGAAGCGCTCGACGATGCCCAAGCCGAGGAACAGGCTCGGGAGTGGATCAGGCGGGTCACGGCTTCTGACTCAGGGCGCTTCGGCGGTGTCGCCGCGGTCGCCTTCGAGCTCTTCGGTCACTGAGCGGCCGGCCTGCTCGACTACCTCGTCACCCTCGTCACCCACGTCACCGAGGACGTCTTCCTCAAGCTCGGTCGGCCGCGCGCTGCAGCTCGGCGATGTCGATCTTGCTCATGTCGAGCATTGCCTTCATGGCACGCTGGGACCTCTCGGGGTCGGGGTCGCGGATCAGCTCGTCCAAGACGGTGGGGACGACCTGCCAAGACAGGCCGTACCTGTCCTTGAGCCAGCCGCAGGGGCCCTCCTCCCCGCCGTCGGAGAGCTTCTCCCAGAGCTTGTCCACCTCGTCCTGGGACTCGCAATTCACCTGGAACGAGATCGCCTCGTCGAACGTGAACTGCGGGCCGCCGTTGAGGGCGATGAACTCATGCCCGTCGAGCTCGAAGTTCACGGTCATGACCATGCCCTCGGGACGTGGACCTGCGGAGCCGTAGCGGGTGACCTGCAAGATCCGCGAGTTGGCGAAGATTCCCGTGTAGAAGGTCGCCGCCTCCTCGCCCTGGTCGTCGAACCACAGGCAGGGGGTGATCTTGGTGAGTGTGGCCATTCTCCTCTTCCTCTCGTTGGGTGACCCGCGGAGGGCCCGTCGCCCTCGTCCGTTGAGACGAGTGATGTGGCGCGAACTCATCGGTGCAAGGCTGGCGTCAGGCGAGGGCGTCGCGCCCTCCATCCCGGCGACCGGACATGCGATCATCGCCGAGGAGAGACCGACCACGGACCTGCTATTGCGAAAGGGGAGCGATGTCACTCAACCTGACGAACGTCATGGTGAACTCGGAGGACTCCAAGAGGCTGGCCGACTTCTATACGAAGGTCTTGGGCAAGCCGATTCCGGACTGGAGCGACGAAGCCAACGGCTGGTTCGGTTGGAAGATCGGCGACGGCAGCCTGGCTATCGGTCCGCACAGTGAGGTGAAGGGCAGTAGCAAGGAGCCGGCGCGAGTAATGCTCAACTTTGAGACAGCCGACGTCAACGGAGAGTTCGACCGGCTTCGAGGCCTCGGTGCCGAAGTGATTGCCGAGCCGTACGAACCGGGCGGCGGGGACGGGATGCTGATGTGCACCTTTGCTGATCCTGACGGCAACTACTTCCAACTGGCGACACCGTGGGAGCCGGAACCGAAGTAAGGGCCCGGCCCTCGTTGAGCATTCGTTCGCCCTCACGGAGCTTGCGCACGACCTGCTCGGGAGTGTGTCGGTGTCGCTTCATCGTGGTCGGTCCCTTCATGCCCAGATCCTGGGCTTCGGACTCCCACAACAGGTGGACCACTTTCCCGGGGCCCCGTCAGGTGCTGCTCGACGCCACCATCGTGCGTATGGTGCTGGTGCCCGCCACCATGGAGCTCCTCGGCGACCGGAACTGGTGGCTGCCCCGCTGGCTCGACCGGGTCCTTCCCACCCTCCACGTGGAGTCCAACGAGGACCTCGACTCTGAGCTGGCGGTGCTCACGGAGCACGAGAAGGTGCAGGGCTGAGCCAGGCGGCGGCGCGACGCTCGGATCATCGGTAGCTACGGCGATCACGTCTTTCCCGCGTCATGAACGTCGTGATGGACACCTAGGAGACGCGCCGGATCCGCCGGCGGGTGTGTGCGCCCCTGCGAGGCGTGGTCGTCGAGATCGGGTTCGGCACGGGCCACGACCTTCCGCTCATGCCGGAGGCTGTCACCGGGCTCCTGGCGGTGGAGCCGCTCACCAAAGCCCGTGATCTCGCTGCCCACTGGGTCGCGGCGGCAGGATGCCCGGTCGAGTTCGTCGGTCTGGATGGGCAACAGCTTCCGCTGGGCGACGGATCCGCGGATGCTGTCTTGTCAACCTGGACCCTCTGCAGCATCGAGGGCCCGGTTGCAGCCGTCCGCGAGATCGCCCGGATCCTCGGCCCCGACGGCACGTTCCACTTTGTCGAGCACGGCCTCGCTCCCGACGAGCGCGTGCGGAAGTGGCAAGACCGGTGCAGCGGGCTCCAGAGGCGGGTGGCATGCGGCTGCACCCTCAACCGCGACGTGCCCGTCCTCATGACCGAGGGTGGACTGTCCATCCAAGATGTCGAGGTCTACTACGCACAGGGCCGCCCCAAGCCGCTCGGTTGGACTTTCGAGGGGTGGGCGACCTCTGGGGTGAGTCACTCGAGTTGGCAGTCCCCTCTCTGACCAACTCGAAAGGTCTCGGCATCTCTCTGGCCATGCTCAAATGGTGTCCGGAGCCGACTGGTGTCGTCGGGCGAGACGAGGTGGAGGTCGCTGATGGCGGACGGAGTCGTAACCGAAGGAGCGGAGGAGTTCGCTGAGCGCCTGGTGGGTGTCCTCAATGGCGGGATGCTCGCCTTGATGACCAGCATCGGGCACCGTGCGCGCCTCTTCGACGTCATGGCATCGCTACCGCCGGCCACGAGCGCCCAGATCGCCGAAGCCGCCGGGTTGGACGAGCGCTACGTGCGCGAGTGGCTGGGGGCCATGACCACCGGCGGGATAGTCGACCACGACCCGGGGGCCATGACCTTCTTCCTGCCGCCGGAGCGGGCCGCCTCGTTGACCCGCGCAGCCGGTCCCGAGAACCTCGCCGTGCAGGCGCAGTACGTAGGCCTGCTGGCCCAGGTGGAAGACCAGATCCTCGACTGCTTCCACCACGGCGGAGGCGTCCCCTATGCCGAGTTCCCGAGGTTCCAGGCCCTCATGGCCGAAGACAGCGGGGCCGTCCACGACGCCACCCTGATCGAGGTCACCCTGCCCCTCGTGCCCGGCCTGGTCGAACGCCTGCAGGCGGGCATCGACGTCGCCGACGTGGGCTGCGGTTCGGGGCACGCCGTCAACCTCATGGCCGGAGCATTCCCGGCCAGCCGATTCGTGGGTTTCGACCTCTCCGACACCGGCATCGCGGCCGCAACCGCCGAAGCCGAACGCCAAGGGCTGCCCAACGCCCGCTTCGAGAAGCGGGACGCCGCCACCCTCGACGGATCGGAGCAGTTCGACCTCCTCACCACCTTCGACGCAGTGCACGACCAGGCTCGACCTGATCTCGTGCTCCACGGCATTGCCAGCTCGCTCCGGCCGGGCGGGGTCTATCTGTGCGTCGACGTCACCGCCTCGAGCACTCTGGCCGACAACGTGGCCCATCCGCTGGCGCCCTTCCTGTACACGATCTCCTGCATGCACTGCATGACCGTCTCCCTCGCTGCCGGTGGCATGGGTCTCGGCACCATGTGGGGTGAGCAGAAGGCCCGCCAGATGCTCGCCGACGCCGGGTTCACCTCGGTCGAGCTGAAGCACGTTGAAGGCGACATTCTCAACAACTACTACATCGCCACCAAGGCCTGAGCTGGGCCTGGGTCATGGGCGACGGGCCCCTTGAACGTCGTCGCCGGGCCGGATGGGTGGACGGGCGGGAAGGTCAGCCGGGCCGGCGTCGATCAAGGTGACGATCTCGTTCTCGCTGACCGGCTTGTAGTTCCAGGCATCCACGCCCACGTTTATCATGCGGCCTCGCTGTCGCCACTGTTCGTGGACATGGCCGTGGAGAAGCCACTGTCCACGGTCTACGGGACGCTCGTCGACGTAGCGGTCCTGGTCATGGCTGTCTCCCCGGTAAGGGAAGTGGCTGGCGAGAACGCTCCTCCCGGCAATGTCCAGCGGTAGCTCGCCTTGATGGATCTCGTCGAAGCCGGCCCGACGGTAGCGCTCGCTCCACCCGGCCGAGCGGCGACGGTGCCCGTCCCAACATCGGTCATGGTTGCCAGCTACGAGCACCTTCCGTCCTCGGAGCAGGGCCACGAGGGCGAGGCTCTTCTCGATCCTGCCGAGAGCCACGTCGCCCAGGACCCAGACGGTGTCGTCGGCGCCGACCGTTTGATTCCATCCATCTACCAGGGCCTCGTTCATGGTGTCGGCGTCCGAGAATGGCCGGTCGGAGTATCCGATGATGTTGCTGTGGCCGAGGTGCAGGTCGGCGGTGAACCAGAGCGTCATAAGGGCACCATTGTCACCCCCTGGGGACCGCTACGCTGATGTCGGAGCCGGCGCACGGATCATTCGCCAGCGTCGGTTCCGCCCTTCACTCACCTTCGCCGGTGCTCTCTCTCGTCACGGAGCTGCAGTCGGCCCCACACTCCGTCACGAGGCTTTCCATGAGTCTGCAGGTCTCACAACTTCGGATCGAGGTCGGTGCTCGCCTGCTGCTCGAGGATGCCACCTTCCGGGTGGGCGCCGGGGAGAAAGTTGCTCTGGTGGGCCCCAACGGGGCCGGCAAGACCACGCTCCTGCGGACGCTCGCCGGAGAGTTGTCTGCCGCCGGCGGCACCGTGACACGGCCGGGACACCTTGGGTGGCTGCCCCAGGACACCACCCCACGAGGCGACGTGGGACACCTGCTCACCTACGACCATCTCCTGGCTGCCAGCCCGCTCGCCGGGGTCCGTGCCCACCTCACGGTGGCTCAGGAGCAGATCGAGGAGGCAGGCGGGGCTGCCGACCACCAGGCCCTGAACGGCGCGGTGCACGAGTACGGAGAGCTCGAGGAGCGATTCCGGCTCGGGGGCGGCTACGAGCTGGAAGCCAATGCCGAGCGCATCGCCAGCGGTCTGGGACTCGACGAGGAGGCGCTCCTTCACAAGGTCGGTTCCCTCTCCGGCGGGCAGCGCCGGCGCCTCGAGCTGGCCCGCCTCCTTCTCGCCGAGGCAGACCTGCTCATCATGGACGAGCCGACCAACCACCTCGACGCCGAGGCCAAGGCGTTCGTCATGAACTTCCTGCGCACCTCCCGAAGCTCACTGCTGGTCGTGAGCCACGACATCGAGCTGATGAGCGAGTCCATCGACCGCGTTCTGGCGTTGGAGCACGCACGGCTCGAGATGTACCGGGGGACCTACTCGCAGTTCCTGAGGAAACGGGCGGAACGGGAGGCGGCACTCGAGCGTGAGGCCACCAACGCCCAGAGGGAGATAGTCCGACTTCAGCGCACCGCCGACAAGTTCCGCCAGGGGAACGCCACCTCGGCCAAGCGTCGCAAGTCGTTGGAGCAACGAATCGGTCGAATCACCGCCCATCAGGCCAAGGGCCTGCCCCCGGTCAAGCGCCGAGCTCTCAAAGTGCGGTTCCCGGAGCCCGTGAGAGCGGGGGACCAGGTGCTTAGGGTGGACGATGTCACCAAGCACCTCGGGCACAACCCCGTCCTGCACGAGATCGGGTTCACGGTCGGCCGGGGCGACGTGTTCCTGGTGGTCGGTCCCAACGGCGCCGGGAAGACGACGCTGCTTCGCTGCATCGCCGGCGTCTTCGCTCCGGACGCCGGAAGCGTCCGCTTCGGTTCCAACGTCACGGTCGGGTACTACTCGCAGGAGCAGGAGGACATCGCGGTTGGCGACAGCGTCCTCCAACTGATGGAAGTGGTGGCCCCTCCGGGCGTGTCGACCTCCGAGCTGCGGGCCATCCTCGGCCATTTCGGCCTCAAGGGTGACGTAGCCAAGCAGGAGGCCTCCACGCTGTCCGGGGGGGAGAAGACCAAGCTCTCGCTGGCCCGCCTCGTTGCCGGTAAGGCCAACCTGCTGCTCCTCGACGAGCCCACCAACAACCTGGACACTGCCTCCAGAGAAGCGGTGCTGGCCGCACTGCAGCACTTCAGGGGAACGGTGGTGCTCGTCAGCCACGACGTGGAGTTCGTCACCCAGCTGGCTCCCCGCCATGCCATCGTGATGCCCCTGGGCAGGCTCCTGCCCTTCGACGAGCGAATGCTCGATCTCGTCGCCCTGACGGAGACCGGGTTTGGTGCGCCCGGCGCAAGAGGTGCCGTCCGGGGGGCGTAGACCGGTCGCCGTGGTACCGGCCGGGCCTGGGGGGAGCCCTGCGACGGCGGCAGGGTTATCCTCCCTTCGGAGGAAGCTCCAGTCCACGCGGGAGGAAGACGGTGACCAACACGATTCGCGAAGCCATCAGAGTCCTGAGCCGTGCCGGCTGGACCAAGGACTCCTTTACCGACCGGGGAGGTCGCCACTGCCTGCAGGGAGCGCTGTATGAATCGCACGGCCTGCGTCCCTTCGACGGGCGCCAGGTGGGCGTGCCGCTGAGCCGGGAGCTGGCGGACGACGTTCGCCTCGTGAACGAGGTGGTCGAGGACCAGTTCCCTGAGCGGGTCGGGGGCGTGGGCGTATCTCGTTTCAACGATCATCCCCAGACCACCCTGGAGGACGTGATTCGCGTCATGGAGAAGGCAGCCGTCCGCAAGGACGAGCGGGTCTAAGCTAAGCGAGGTTCAGCGGCTCCATGACGACCTTCGGCTACACGCTCATGACCGAGCAGCGGGCCCCAGACGATCTCGTCCGCGAGGCACAGCTCGCCGAAGAGGCCGGTTTCGACTTCGCCGTCATGTCCGACCACTTCCATCCCTGGCTCGAGTCTCAGGGAAACAGCCCCTTCGTGTGGAGCGTGCTCGGGGCAGTGGCCGAACGCACCCAGAGCGTGGGCCTCATGACCATGGTGACCTGTCCCATCATTCGCTACCACCCCGCGATCGTCGCCCAGGCCGCGGCCACGGTGGCGGTGATGTCGGGCGGGCGCTTCAGCCTCGGAGTCGGCTCCGGTGAGAACCTGAACGAGCACGTGGTGGGCCGAGGCTGGCCGCCCGCAGACATCCGGCTCGACATGCTGCGAGAGGCCATCAAGATCATCCGCCTGCTCTGGGGCGGTGGCGCCCAGAGCTACCGGGGCCAACACTTCCGCGTGGACGACGCCCGTTTGTACACCCTTCCCGAGTCGCCCCCGCAGATCTGCGTTGCCGTCAGCGGCGGGTTGTCCGTGACCCTCGCCGCCGAGGATGCCGACGGCATCGTCGCCGTCGAGCCGGACGGCGAGCTGGTGTCGCAGTACAAGGCCGTCGGCGGCTCCGGCCCCCGGTACGGCCAGATCCCGGTGTGCTGGGCAGAGGACGAGGCATCGGCCCGAGCCACGGCGCGCCAGCTGTGGCGCTTCGGTGTCCCGGGCTGGCCGGTGATGGCGGAGCTACCCAGCCCTTCCAACTTCGAGGCGGCGACGGCGACGGTAAGGGAGGACGACGTGGCCGAGATGGTGCCGTGCGGGCCGGACCCGGACCGCCACGCGGCGGCCATTGGCCAGTTCGTCGACGCCGGCTTCGATCATGTGGCCGTCGTGCAGTGCGGCGAGGACCAGGAAGGCTTCTTGCGCTTCTGGCAGGAGGAGTTGCGCCCCCGGCTGCGATGAAGGTGGGTCGTCAGGCCGGGCGCAGTGGTCAAGGTCGCCTTTGTGCTCGAGGGCTCGGCGGAGGGCGCCAGCTCCTCGGGCTGAGCTGGTCAGCCGAAGGGGTCGATCACAAAGCGGAGGGCGAAGATGAGAACGACGCCCCACAGCACGAACCACAAGCTGACGGCCACGATCACGCTGATGAGACAGCCCTGCGGGAGCTGGCGGTCGCCCCCAAGGGCTTCCTGCAGTGGCGTGCGAGCCGCGAAGGGACTCGGAGCTGACGAGGAGCGGGTCTCGGTGGAGGAGGGTCCGGGCAGCACCCCCAGTTGGTACAGGGCGAAGTAGGCGAAGACGCCGAACAGCAGGCAGACGACTGCGAGTATCACCGCGAGCATCGCGGGTCAGGGTGGCGTCGGGGTGGAGATCGGCGGTCCGGTTGAGTCGCCAGAGCTGGGGGGCCCGTAGGGCCCGTACGGGCCGTAGGGCCCGTACGGCTGGTCGGGGGAGAACCCAGGCGAGCCGCCGGGGTCGGTGGGGGGGATGGTGCCGGCGCCGGGTGGGCGGGAGCGGGGAGGAGGCGTGGGGGAAGGTGAGGGGGAAGGCGAAAGCGGAGGCGGAGGCGGCGCGGGGCTGGCGAGCACGCCGGTGAACTCGGTGGGAGGGACGTCCTTCAGGGCCTCGGTCATGAAGGCCCTCCACGTCTCGGCAGGGATGGAACCGCCGGTGACCCGGGACACCCCCTTTATGCCGAAGAGGGAGGTGGGTCGGTCACGATTCCCGATCCACACCGCGGTGGAGAGCTGGGGCGTGTAGCCGACGAACCAGGCGTCACGCCACTCCTGGGCCGTGCCCGTCTTCCCGGCCGCGGGGCGCCCGATGTCCGCCTTGGTGCCGGTGCCGCCGGTGATGACGCCCTTCAGGATGTCGGTGATCTGATTGGCCGTGCCCTCGGCGAGCACCCGCTCCGGGTTCCGGCGCCGGTTGTCCTCCAGGGAGCGACCGTCGGGGCCCTTGATCCATTCCACCGGTGTGGCGGGGGCCCGCTTGCCGTGGTTGGCGAACACCCCGAAGGCCGAGGCCATGTCGAGGGGGGAGACCTCCTGGGTGCCAATGGCGTAGCTCGGGCCCTGGACCTCGGGGGTGGCCACCCAGGCCGAGGTGATACCCAGCTTCTTGGCCATGTCGGCGGTCTCCTTGACGCCCACGTCCTGTATCAGTTGGGCGTACACGGTGTTGATCGACCTGGCGGTGGCGGTGCGCAGGTTTGCGCTGCCCCCCCCACCTCCTTCGTAGTTCTGGATCGTGCAGCCTTCCCCCTTACAGCCCTTGAAGCGGTACGTGCCGGGCGCCGAGTACACCTTGGTGTCCGGTATCCCCTTGGCCAGCGCTGCCGCCAGGACGAACGGCTTCCACGAGGAGCCCGCCTGGCGGCCCGAGCCACCCCCCACCACGGCATGGGCCTTCGGGTCCCAGCACGAGGCGGAGACGTCGACATTGTCCTTGAACCTGTCGGGCGGTCGGGTGCAGCCGCCCAGAGCGAGGTTGGACTGGCCTCCGGGGGCGAAGAAGTCGCGACCGCCGACCATGGCCCGTACGTAGCCCGTCTCCGGCTCGACGGCGGTGAGAGCCATCTCGAGGGGCGGCGACGTGCCGGCCAGGGAAGCCGAGATGGCGGCCTCGGCTGCCGCCTGCCTGGCCGGGTCCAGGGTGGTGTGGATCTCGAGTCCGCCCTTGAACACCGTTTCCGGACCGTACCTCTCCACGAGATAGCGGCGCAGGTAGTCGACGAAGTAGGGGTACTGCGGAGTCGCCTGCTGGGGAGGGTGCACGATGGTGGCCGGTCGCCTGGGGACCGTGTTGGGCACCGTCCAGATGCGTTGGGCCTCGGCCTCGGCGTGCTCCTCGGAGGTGATGTAACCCTCCTTCAGCATGCTGTCGAGGACGATCTGGCGTTTCTCCTCGGCAATGCTGGGGTCGCCCCGTGGCTCGTACCGGCTCGGGGCTGGGATGAGCCCGGCCAACAGAGCGGCCTCCGACAGGTTCAGCTGGCTCACGGGCTTGCGGAAGTAGTTCTCCGAGGCCGCTCCCACGCCGTAGGAACCCTCGCCGAGGTAGACCGTGGAAAGGTACCGGAAGAGCACGTCGTCCTTGGCCATCTCCCGGTCCAGTCGCCCGGCGATCACAACCTCACGCAGCTTTCGTCCTGCCGTGCGCTCCCTGCCCGTGTAGGCGTTCCTGACGTACTGCTGGGTGATGGTGGACCCGCCTTGGACGAACTCCTGAGACAGGAGGTCCGCACGGGCGGCCCGTACCAGGCCCCGGAGGCTGACGCCCCCGTGGGAGTAGAAAGACCTGTCCTCGGCGGCGATGACAGCCTGCTTCAAACGGAGAGGGATGTCGCTCTCCTTCACAGGGAGGTTCTGCTCGAACTGCTGGAACTGGCTGATCTGGCGACCGTTGACGTCGAGAACGCGGCTGATCTGGCCCGCCTCGAGGGCAGCAGGGGGGGGTAGCTCCCCGGAACCGCCTCCGAACCGCCAGGCCAACCAGACGATCCCGACCACGACGAGGGGAGCGAAGGCTGCGAGGAGCACGCCGATACGGCAGGCACGGGCCAGCGGGCTGCGATCCATGGTGCCCAAGTCTCGCACCCCCGGCGACCTCAGCGCCGGTCGGCCGGCGACGAGCGAGGGCTCGTCCAGGCCGCCAGGGACGTCGTCATCCGACCCGCAGGTCGTCGAGGGGGCCGTAAGGGCCGCGACGTACATACCACTCGTAGCCGTACACGGCGGCGAACGCCTCCGTGGGAAGCTGCATGGCCGACGCCGTCTCCGGTATCTGGCTGGCGTGGGCGGCCATGGCGGCGCGTTTCTGGCCGAGGACCGGGCGCACGTCGACGGTGGTGGTGACGGCGATGGTGGGCACACCGAGGGAGGAGGCCGCCAGCCCCAGATCGCCCGGCGGGGAACCGACCCCGCCGGGGGCACCGGCCTCGACGACCAGGTGGGTCTCCACGAAATGGAGGTACTCGCGGTCGACGGTGACCTCGTACACGGAGTGGATGCCGGACCGCTCGGCGGCAAGCAGGCCGACCCGGTGCACCTGGACATGGTCGGGGTGGCCATAGATGCCCATCTGGTCGTACACGACCAGGTGAGCAGCCTTTTCCCCGAACAGGATCTGTGAAAGGCGCTCGGAGGCCTCGTGCATGTCTGCGGACCAGAACGCGCCGGGCTCGGTGTTGGCAGGGTCACCCAGCATTCCCGAGTCCCGGTACCCGAGGAACTCCACGCGGCCGAGGCCGAGGATCTCGGCCGCTCTCGAGGTCTCTGCCGCCCGTTGTCCGGGGAGGTCCTCCTCGGCCCCGGCGAAGGTCGTCCGGACGCCGTGCTCACCACCTGTCGCGACCACCAGCACCACCCGCCGGCCGCTGGCCGTCAGGAGGGCGATGGTCCCGCCGGTGAAGATGGCCTCGTCGTCGGGATGAGCATGGAAGAAGACCACCGAGCCGTCGGCGGCATCGGCTCGATCACCCCCGGTCTGTCCGGCGCCGGGTGTCAGAGTGCCGTCGTCCGTCGGCCGCTCAGCTCCGTGATGACGTCGGCGCGCTTCTCCGGGGAGCGGGCTTCCTCGAGCAGCGTCCGTAGCCTCTCGGGGGGAAGACCGAAGGCGCCGGCCGGAAGGTGCACCCGTGCCTTGGCGGAGACCACATCCACATGGTCATCACCGAGGATGTGCTCGACCCATTCCCAGCGGACGAGGGTTCGCTCCTCACCGGGCCCGAAGGTCGATACTCCGTGGAGATCAACCCGCAGACGCAGCTCGGCACCCGGGCGGGCCCGGAGCACGTGCTCGGCTGCCCGCAGTCCCATAGCAGAAGTCTAAGGCCGGGCACCCGGCCCTGACTGGCCAAGTACAGGGGGGCTCGGCCGCGAGGTGGCTGCTGAGGGGGTGCACTCCACTCGCATGCCGGGCGAGCAGACTCGTGGGCATGGAGATCGAGTTCCACTCATCGCAGGGTTCGAGCCTGGGGGTCGAGATGGAGCTCCAAGTCGTCGACCGGGAGTCTCGCCAGCTCTGCAGCGCGGCGTCGGGGATCCTGGCCGACATGGGCGTGGGCCACCCGCATGGGCAGCACCCCAAGGCCAAGCACGAGCTGCTCGAGTCCACCGTCGAACTGATCACCGGCATCTGCCAGACGGCAGCCGAGGCCCGCGCTGACCTGGAGGCGACGTTGGCGGCTCTACGCCGCCACACCGACGGGGCCGGGTTGGAGCTTCTGTGCTCGGGGACCCACCCGTTCTCGGATTGGAAGTCCCAACAGATCAGCCCGGACGCCAGGTACCACCACCTGGTGGAGCAGGTGCAGTGGCCGGCACGCCGGCTGCAGATATTCGGGATCCACGTCCACGTCGGGGTGCGCTCGTCGGCGAAGGCCATCGCCATCGCCAATGCCTTGAACGTCTACATCCCGCACTTTCTCGGCCTCTCGGCGTCGAGCCCTTTCTGGCGAGGGGACGACACCGGCTTGGCGTCGGCCCGCTCCAAGATCTTCGAGGGGCTGCCCACGGCAGGCCTGCCCTACCAGTTCTCGGACTGGGACGAGTTCCAGCGCTTCATGAAGGCGTTCACCTCCGCCAGGGCCATCACCACCATCCGCGAGGTGTGGTGGGACATTCGCCCGCATCCGACGTTCGGGACGGTGGAGTTGCGCATATGCGACGGAGTGCCGACCCTAACGGAGGTGGCCTCCATCGCCGCCCTGAGCCAGTGCCTCGTGGAGTGGATGGACCGGCGTCACGACCGCGGTGAGACCCTCGAGGTGCAGCCGGACTGGATCGTCCGCCAGAACAAGTGGCGAGCTGCCCGGTACGGCGTCGAAGCTGAGATCATCGTCGACGCCGATGGTCGCGTGGTTCCGCTCCGGGGCGCGCTGCGCCGTTTGGTGGACGAGCTGGCGCCCCTGGGCAGCCAACTCGGGTGTGAGAACGAGCTGAGCGGCATCCTCACCATGGCTGAGCGGCCGAGCTACGTGCGTCAGCGTGAGGTGGTCGAGAGCGGAGGGTCTCTCATCGACGTGGTCGACTGCCTGGTCACCGAGCTCCGCAGCGACCGGGTGTGGCAGGGGTCCGGAACCAGGTTGTGAGGTCCGCAGCGCTCGCCAGCGGCGATCAGGTCACGACCCGGAAGAGCTCTTCCATGGTGGTGTTGCCGGTGGCGACCTTGCGCAGGCCGTCCTCTCGAAGGGTGATCATCCCCTGCTCGATGGCCAGCTGCTGCACCGTCTCCGACGACGACCGGCTCAAGACCAGCTGGGTGATGTCCTCGGTGAGGGGCATGACCTCGTGGATGGCGAACCTGCCCCTGTAGCCCGATCGAGAGCAGGTACCGCAACCCACCGGGCGGTAGAACCGGGGGGAGTCGACGGTGCCGGCGATGGTCTCGTTCCACCCAGCGCAGGTCAGCTCCTCGGCCGACGGTTCGAAGGGTTCCTTGCAGCGCTGGCAAAGGCGCCGCACCAGACGCTGGGCAAGGACGCAAGTCACGGCTGAGGTGACTAGGAAGGGTTCCACTCCCATCTCCAGGAGCCGAGCAGGTGTGGAGGCTGCGTCGTTGGTGTGCAGGGTGGAGAGAACGACGTGGCCGGTGAGGGCGGCCTCGACGGCAATCGTGGCAGTCTCCCGGTCCCGGATCTCACCGACGAGCACGATGTCGGGATCGGCTCGAAGTATCGAACGGAGGGCACTGCTGAACGTGAGCCCGGCCTTTCGGTTGACCTGAACCTGCTTGATGCCGGCCAGGTGGTACTCGATCGGGTCCTCGACGGTGATGATGCCCCGCTGAGGGTCGTTCAGCTCGCTCAGGCTGGCATAGAGGGTGGTCGACTTGCCCGAACCGGTTGGGCCGGTGACCAGGATGGCCCCCCAGGGCTGCCGGTAGCTGGCGCGGAAGCGCTCGATGGTCTCGGGAAGGAAACCCAGTTGATCGATGCTCAGCAGGCCCCCGGACTGGTCGAGGATGCGAACGACGAGCGCTTCGCCCTGGCTCGTGGGGAGGGTCACGAGCCGAAGGTCGACCGTGCCGGACGACAGGGTGATGGTGGTTCGCCCGTCCTGGGGAAGGCGCCGCTCGGCGATGTCCAGGTTGCCCATGATCTTCATTCGGCTCACCACGCTGGCGGATATGGCGCGGGGAACGGTCATCACATCCTGGAGCACTCCGTCAACCCGGAAGCGGATGCGGAGATCTCGCTCGCCCGGCTCGAGGTGAATGTCCGACGCCCGCCCGTGCACGGCGCGGGTGATGAGCTCGTTGACGAACATCACCACCGGAGCGTCCTCGGCGGCTTCGCGCAGGTTCGACAAGGGGCTGGCGAGCGCCTCCTCCTGGGCGCTGTCGGAGGCCTGGCGCATGATGTCCTCGGCCTTCGAGTTCCACACCCGGTCGATGGCCCGAAGGAGCTGGCCCGGCTCGGCCATGACCGGCTTGACATCGTGACCGGTGATGCTCCGGATGTCGTCGAGGGCGAAGACGTCGACCGGGTTGACCATGGCCACGACCAGACGGCTCTCTTCCCATCCGACGGCCAGGACCTGGTGACGACGAGCGAAGGACTCTCGCACCAGGCGGCTGACGCTGAAGTCGGGGACGTGCTCGTCGAGATCGATGAACGCCAGCCCGTACTGGTGCGCCAGGGTGGCCACGAGCTGGACCTCGGTGATGGCCCGCCGGGAGATGAGAACATTCCCCAGAGGCTCACTGGTGTTCCGTTGCTCGACGAGCGCGGCCGCGAGTTGCTCCTCGGTCAATACCCCTTCGGCTACGAGGAGGTCGCCCAACCGGTCTGGCGTCGAGGTATCCAACCGGTCTGGCGTCGAGCTGTCCATCGCGTCCCTGTCGCTCATCACCACAGGATGGTTGTCGGTCGAACGGGCCGGCGGATGAAGTCGGAAAACGATTCCTCGAGGGGCGCGGTAGCCTGCGCCTCCAAGGCCAACGGGGGAAGCAGCTTGAATCACGTCTCCGAGAGGCAAGAGGCCGGCTCCGTGACCACCGACGTCGACCGCGCCACCGTGTTGGGCGAAGCCTGTCGGGTCCTGCTCGGCTCACTCGACCCCGACGCCGCCCTGGCCGGCCTGGCCGGGGTCATGGCGGACCGCCTGGCTGACTGGTGCACGGTAACCGCGCTCGATGACCAAGGCATCCTCCGGCGGGCCGCCGTGGCGTCGGGTGGTACCGCCAGCGACGAGGCCCTCCTGGACCTGATGGAGCGCCTGCCGGCGGGCACGGGGCCGGAGACCGACGTGGAGCGCACCATCGCCACCGGTTGTTCCCAGCTCGTCCCCGAGGTTGCCGAGGAGCAATTGACCAGCGTCGTCAGCGATCCCGATCAGGCTTCACTCCTCCGTCACGTCGGCTTCCGGTCGCTCATGGTCGTGCCCCTCGTGGGGCGGGGGCGCACGCTGGGGGCGGCGACCCTGGTGAGAGGCGAGTTCCGGCGCCGATATGGTCGAGAGGAGCTGGCCCTTGCCGAGGAGATCGCCGGCCTGGGCGGGCTCGCGGTGGACAAGGCCACCGACCACGTCGCCCTCGAAGCCGCTGAGCGGCGCTTCCGGTCCTTCGTCGACAGTTTGGGCGCCATCTTGTGGGAAGCGGACCCGTCCACCCTTTCGTTCTCCTTCGTCAGCCGCCGGGCCGAGGATCTGTTGGGCTTTCCGGTCCAACGCTGGCTGGAGGATGAGGACTTCTGGGCCACAAGGATCCATCCCGCCGATCGGGACTACACGGTCAGCTACCGACGGGTCGCCGCCGCCGAGGGCCGCGACCACGAGCTCGAGTACCGCATGGTGTCGGCCGACGGCCACAAGGTGTGGTTCCAGGACGTCGTCTACGTGGACGTGGGGGACGACGGGCGGCCGCGTCGCCTGGCGGGCATCATGGTCGACGTAACCGGGCGGAAGCGTGCCGAGCATGTGCTGTGGGAGAGCCACCAGCGACTCGCTTCCCTGGCCCGCACCCTTCAGGCGAGCCTGCTCCCTCCGCACCTCCCCGAGATCCCAGGCCTGGACGTGGCCGCCCGGTACCGCTCCGCCGAGGACGGCTTGGAGGTCGGAGGGGACTTCTACGACCTGTTCGACATCGGCGGGGAGGGATGGGGGGTGGTGATGGGTGACGTGTGCGGCAAGGGGCCTGAGGCCGCGGCCCTCACCGCCGTCGCCCGCCACACCGTGCGCGCCGCCGCCATGCGAGAGCCGCGGCCGAGCGGAGTTCTGGTGCAGTTGAACGACGCCGTCCTGCGCCACGATGCCGACGAGCGGTTCTGCACGGCCGTCTACGCCCGGCTGGTGCCGAAGCCGGAAGGCGTGAACCTGTGGCTGTCCTGCGGCGGCCACCCGCTCCCGCTGGTGCTACGTGCCGACGGCTCGGTGGAGACCGCTGGTCGCCCGGGAACGCTGCTGGGCCTGTTCGAGGAGCCCGACCTGAGCGACACCCACGCCGAATTGGCGCCGGGCGATGCAGTGGTGCTCTTCACCGACGGCGCCACCGAGGCCAAGCGCAGGCACGTGCTCCTCGGCGAGGACCGTCTCGGGGCCATCGTGAGCACCTGCGCCGGGCTTCGGGCCGATGAGGTGGCCCGTCGCGTGGAGGACGCCGTCCTCACCTTCCACGACGAAGGAACACCCAAGGACGACCTCGCCATCATGGTGCTCCGAGTCCCCGAGAGGCATGGATCCTGACGCGTCCGGTCGGGAACGAACAACCAATGGACCCGGTTGACGCCCTGGAGCGCGTTGCCTACCTCCTGGAGCGCTCGGCGCAGCCCACGTACCGGGTGCGAGCCTTTCGAGCCGCCGCCGGCACCATCCGCGAGCTGACCCGGGAGGACCTGGCGGGACGGGCCGCCGGCGGACGGCTGCGGTCTCTCCCAGGCATCGGCGAGAAGACCGAGCGGGTGATCGTGGAGGCCCTGGCGGGCCAGGTGCCGGCGTACCTGGCCCGTCTGGAGGGTGAGGTGATCGAGATGGACCCGGGACCGGGGCGGGAGTTGCGGCAGATTTTGAAGGGCGACTGCCACGCCCACTCCGACTGGTCCGACGGGGGCAGCCCCATACACGTGATGGCGCGAGCAGCCCGCGACATCGGCCACGAGTACATGGTGTTGACCGATCACTCGCCCAGCTTGAAGGTCGCCAACGGTCTGTCCCCGGAGCGTCTCCGGCACCAGCTGGCGGTGGTGGACGAGGTCAATCGGGAGCTGGCACCGTTCCGGGTCCTCACCGGTATCGAGGTCGACATCCTGGTCGATGGCTCGCTGGACCAGGAGGAGAAGCTGCTCGCGGCCCTGGACGTGGTGGTGGGCAGCGTGCACTCGAAGCTGCGAATGGAGAGCGCCCTCATGACGGCGCGCATGGTGAGAGCCCTCCGCAACCCCCATCTGGACATCCTGGGCCATTGCACGGGCCGCATCCTCGCAGGGAGAGGACGACCTGAGTCCTCCTTCGATCCGGAGACCGTCTTCGCCGCCGCCACCGAGCACGGCAAGGCCGTGGAGGTCAATTCCCGTCCCGAGCGACTGGACCCGCCCAGACGGCTTCTTCGCCTGGCGGTGGAGAAGGGCTGCGCTGTGAGCATCGACAGCGACGCTCATGCCCCTGGTCAGCTCGAGTGGCAGAGCTACGGCTGCCGGCGGGCCGCGGAATGTGGGGTGGACGCCGCTTCAGTGGTCAACACCAAAGGGGCTGACGGCCTGCTGGCCTGGGCCGCGAGCCACCGCTGAGAGTCGGCAGTCAGGGCAGGGGGGCACCGCTGAAAAGCTCATAGCGGCCTTTTCCCCGTTGCTTGGCGCGGTACATGGCGGTGTCGGCGTCGCCAATGAGACTTTCCGGGCGACTCCGGTTTCCGGCAGCCAGGGCCATACCGATGCTGGCGGTGAGCGAGATCTCGACGTCGGTGAGGGTGAAGGGGAGCCGCACGGCGGCGTTCACACGTTCGGCGATGGCCACGGCGTCGTTCTCGGAAGCGAGGCCCTCGCACAGAATGGTGAACTCGTCACCCCCGTGGCGTGCAGCGGTGTCTCCCGGCCGCAGAACGGCGCGGAGGCGGTTGGCCACGGCCACCAGGACCTGGTCACCCACCTCGTGACCGAGGCTGTCGTTCACCTCCTTGAGGTTGTCGAGATCTAGGAAGAGCACGGCGACGGTGGCGGCGCTGCGCCCCATGCGGGCCATGGCCACGCTCAAGCGGTCGAGGAACAGCGTGCGGTTGGGGAGCCCGGTGAGACCGTCGTGCAAGGCCTGATGCACGAGCTGGATCTCGACCCGCTTGCGGCTGGTGATGTCATCGTGGGTGATCAGGGCGCCGCCCCCCTCCACCGCCAGCGCCGAGGCCCGGAAGGTGAACCACAGCTCATCGTCACCTGCGGCACATTGATAATCGACGTGAAAGCGCCGCCGGCTCCCTGCCAGCACCGAGCGGACGGCGTCGGCGACGGCCGCGGCCTGCTCCGAGCCCAAGTTTGCTGCCTGCTCACAGGCCTGCACGTAGTTCTCACCGACGGCAGGTCGCCAGGGGTCGCCGGGGTGGTCTGCGGCGAAAGCGGCCCAAGCGCGGTTGGTGGCCAGCACCGAGCCGCTCGAGTTCAGGATGGCTGCGTGGGAGGCGAGGGCGTCGAGGATGGCTGTGGCATCTGCGCCCTCCCCCCACGCTTGTGACATGACTGTGCAGCCTCATCCTCGTGTCCACGACACTCAAAGTGGTCGTGGCCCGCGCGAGGCTCAGCCTAGGCGGCTGCGGTCCTGGCCAGAATGCGCAGCATCTCCTCGCGGTCGGGCCCGAGGGGGGGTGGCGGCGGGCGTTGATCTCGCTGCTGCCACACGGCCAGGACCCGGCTCACCACCTCGGCGTCGGCCATGATGGCGTTGGGCTGGTCCAGCAGGTTGAAGGCGCGGAGGAAGGCTCGGTAGACGATGGGGTCGGTGCCGGCCGCGGGCAGGAGGCCGTCCCTCATGATGGAGCGCATGGTCTCCACGTCGACGGTTTGCTCCTCGTCGTCATCGTGGAGGGGGACGTCCAGACCCTTTCGAGCCTGGCGGTCCTGGGCGACGGCGGCCGTGTACCAGGGTTCGATCTCCCGGCGGGTGACGTCGGCGAAGGCCAAGGACGCCGCCACGGGGTCCGTTGGGTGTTGGTCGAGCACGTCGGCCAGGAGGTAGGCGTGCACCATGGCCAGCGAGCAGCCCCGGCCGTAGAGCGGATTGGTGCAGATGGCGCTGTCTCCGACGGCGAACACGCCGGTGGCGACGGGGTCCTCACCGGTCACGAAGCGACGTCGTCGGTTCACCAGCCGGGCCATCGCCTGCACACCGGTGATGGGCTCCGAACGGGTCGGCTCGACCCACCTCCGGACCCCGGGCAGGGCCCCGGCCACGCTGGTGAAGGGGCCCGGCCGCAGCAGCCGGCGAAGCTCGGCGTCCTCGACGTCAAGGCCGAAGGTGACGGAGAAGGTGCGGTTGTCGCCCACGAACACGGCGTACTTGAGGTAGTCGAGATCGCCGAGGACCGGGCCCTCCTGAGGCGGGAGCTCCTGACCGGGGAGCAGTCGGTAGAAGCGGCTCGAGTAGATGATCCCGGTGTCCTTCTCCTTCTCCGCGACCTTGGCGGCGCCGATGGCGGTGAGCCATGTGGGGAGCGACGATCGCACGCCCGACGCGTCGATCACCGAGTCGGCCCGCAGCTCCCCGCCGCCGGCCAGCCCCACGCCGACCACGTGCGGGACGCCGGGGAGAAGGCTCCCATCGGCTACGAGACGGTCAACCGCCCCCTCCACCAGGTGCACGCCACCGGCCGCCAGGGCGTCGCGGCGAAGGACCCACTCGAAGGTCGTTCGCCGGCATGCCAGGGCCACGAGGTCCTCGTCGCCCGGACGCGGCTGGCGGTCCTCCAGCGTCACCGGTGGGCGGTCGGCGAAGCGCACCTCGGTGGCGCCGGCGTCGTGGAGGTGCCCCAGCACCTCGGGGGCCCGATCCCGCAGCAGGTTCCGGAGACGGGCCAGGAAGGCGTGGGAGTGTCGCACCTGGGGCGCCCCCCGGCGCTCCCACTGCTCGAAGGCGGCGTCGGGGGAGTCGGGGACGGTGGTGGTGTCACGCTCCACCACGGTCACTCCATGACCCTGCTGGGACAAGGCCAGGGCCGATCCGAGACCGGCGACGCCGGCACCCACGACGAGGACGTGAGCCATCGATGGCAACGTAGTTCGCCAATGGGAAAGCACGGGAGTCGGGCGCCGGTGCACGTGATCGAGATCGATGCCGAAGAGGGCGGCCTGCTCGGTTTCTACCGGCGACTGGGCTGGCGGGTGCTGGGTGAGGGCTTCCTCACCGACACCGGGATTCCCCACCACGTGGTGGTCCTGGAGATCTGACGGCGCGGCGCTCGAGCACCGGGTCGGTTGCTACGACGGCGCGCCGATCGGTGAGCGCGGCCTTCGTGGCAGGCTCGGGTGGATGAACAGCCTTTCCGAGGAGCTCCGTTGGCGGGGCCTCGTCCACCAGCTCACCGATGCCGAGCTGGCCAAGCGCCTAGACCACGACCGTCTCACCGTCTACGCCGGCTTCGACCCCACCGCCAACAGCCTGGGAGTGGGCAACCTCCTGCAGCTGTGCACCCTCCGCCGCCTCCAGGAGGCCGGGCATCGTCCCATCGCCCTCGCCGGCGGGGGGACCGGCTCCATCGGCGACCCGGGAGGCAGGTCCGAGGAGCGGACCCAGCTCACGGCGGAGCAGCTCTCTGCCAACCTGGCCGGCATCCGTCCGCAGCTGGCCCGGTTCCTCGACTTCGGGTCCGGTGCCCTGCTCCTGGACAATGGCGAGTGGCTGTGGGACCTGGGCCTGCTCGATTTCCTCCGTCACATCGGCAGGCACTTCACGGTGAACACCATGGTGGCCAAGGAGACGGTGAGGGAGCGGCTGGAGCAGGAGGAGAGGAGCATCTCCTACACCGAGTTCAGCTACATGCTGCTGCAGGCGTACGACTTTCTTCACTTGTTCGACACCCACGACTGCGTGCTTCAGATCGGCGGGAGCGACCAGTGGGGGAACATCGTGATGGGGGTCGACCTCATCCGGCGCACCCGGGGCGAACGGGCCTTCGGGCTCACTACACCCCTGGTGGTGAAGGCCGACGGCACCAAGTTCGGGAAGACCGAGGCCGGCAACGTGTGGCTGGACCGCAGCCGTACCAGCGCCTACCAGCTCTTCCAGACCTTCATCCGCACCGAGGACGCCGTGGTTGGGCAGTACCTGCGGTTCTTCACCTGGCTGGACCGGGGGCAGATCGAGGAGCTGGACACCGTGACGTCCGCCCACCCCGAGCGACGGGAGGCGCAGCGGGTCCTGGCCCGGGAGGTCACCACCCTGGTGCACGGCCCGGCCGAGGCGGCAAAGGCGGAGGTCGCGGCGGGGGCGCTGTTCAGCGACGACATCGCCGCCCTGGACGAGGCCACGCTCCTGGACGTCTTCGCCGAGGCTCCGTCGACCACAGTGCCCCGTAGCGCCTTGGACGGCGAGGGCCTCGACCTGGTGGATGCGCTGGTGTGGACGGGGCTCGCGCCCTCCAGGTCCTCGGGGCGGATCACCATCGAGCAGGGCGGCGCCTACGTGAACAACCGACGTGAGGTTGACGCCGGCCGGCGGCTGCACGCCGAGGACCTCCTCAACGGTCGCTACCTCGTGCTACGGAAGGGAAAGCGCAACCACCACCTGCTCGTGGTGGGATGAGGGAACCGCCGCTCCCTCCGGAGCGGCGCCGAGATTCAGCTGGTGACGATGACCGGCGTCCCGATGTCGGCGAAGTCGTACATGAAGGCGGCGTCGGCTGGCCGCTGACGGACACAACCGGCACTGCGGTACTGACCGAGCTCCTCCTCGCCCTGGATGGGCGTGCCGTCACGCTTCACGGGGATGGCGTGGAACCCGATGGCCTTCTTCCCGGGGACGAAGCGCACCATGTTGTCGAGACGCAGGGGCCCGGCGCTGCTCACGCGCGACTTCGAGAACACGCGGTAGGTGCCGGGGCGGGGAATGCCCCGGCGGCCAGACACCGCATACGAATGGACCTCCCTGCCGCCCTCGAAGAGGGCCACCCGTTGCTGGGAGACGGAGTAGGTGATGCGCCGATCTCCACCCGAGGGAGCGGGGGCGGGGTCGGGCGAATAGGTCTGCACCGGTGCGGTCTTCGGCGGTGGAGGTTGGAGCAAGGGCAGGACCAGCTGGGCACTGGCCGCGCCCGCCGATCCGAAGAACAACACGAGGACCAGAACTGCCATGGATGCCTTGGTCGAAGTGCGCATGTCACGGTCCTACCCAGACGAGGGCCCGCCGACTCGTCCAGGGCCGGTCGGGCCCCTTCGCCTTCTCAGATCGCAGAGCCGACCGCGGCTCGTATGCGGGCGGCGACGAGCGCTCCCTGCTCGTCGCTCTGGTAGCGCTGGCGGGGCCAGAAGAAGCCGCGCAGGCCGTCCTTGAAGCGGCGTGGCACGACGTGGACGTGGAGGTGCGGGACGCTCTGGCTCACCGTGTTGTTCACGGCCACGAAGGTGCCCTGGGCCTCCATTGCCGTCACGACGGCCGCCGCCAGGCGCTGCACGGCGAGGAAGAGTGGCGGCACCAGGTTCACGGGAAGGTCGGTCAACGTCTGGTGATGAATCCGGGGCACCACCAGGACGTGGCCCGGGAAGACGGGCCGGAAGTCGAGAAAGGCGCCGACGTCGGGACCGTCGAGCACGACGTGGGCGGCCACGTCGCCGGCGAGGATGCTGCAGAAACGGCAGTCGGGGACCCCTCCGTCGTGGACCATGTGGCGGCGAGCCTACGATCGACGCCATGAGCCAGTCGCCCGTGAACCTCTCCTCCGGCCTGCCCGAGACGATCCTGCCACCGCCGTCACCGGAGGCTCGAGACCGTTTGCAGGCGGCGCTGGGCGAACCCCCGGATCGCCGCCGCGACCGCGTGTCGGCCGTGGTTGCCACCTTCCCGGGCTACCTCGACGCCTGGTCCCGTCTCGGTGAGCTGGCCCGCGACGACGTGGAGGCCTACGCCTGCTTCCGGGTCGGCTATCACCGTGGCCTCGACGCCCTGCGGCAGGCCGGGTGGCGGGGCTCGGGTTACGTGCGCTGGGCCCACGAGGCCAACCGCGGCTTCCTCCGGGCGCTGGAGGGGCTGCGCCAGTCGGCGGTGGTCATAGGTGAGGAGGAGGAGGAGCAGCGCTGCGCCCAGTTCCTGCGCCAACTCGACCCCGAGTGGCGCGGCCTGCCCACCGAGTCATGACTTGGCGCCGCCTTCTCGCAGCCGTGGTCGCGGTGTCGGTGCTCTTGACCGTGGCCGGCGCTCCCGCTCATGCCGGCCCGCTCGTGGACCGGGCAGCCCAGGCCCTGAAGAGCGATCCGGTGTACGTGGACGAGGGCGCCGAGGCCAGGATCGGGACCGGCGAGGCCGATGGCCTCCGGGAGCGCATCCGGAACGGCGACCAGCCCGTCTTCATCGCCATCCTCCCGGAAGCGACCAGCGCGGAGGTTGGGGGCGACGCCGGGCAGGTGGCGCTCGCCCTGGGCCGAGCCACGGGAAGGCAGGGGACCTACGCCGTGCTGGTGGGCCGCAGCCTGTGGGCGGCGAGCACCCGCCTGCGCCCCGGCCAGGCCGGCTCCCTGGCGACAGCGGCCTCTGAACGCAACAGGGACGGCGCTCCTCAGACGGTCCTGCTCGATTTCGTCGACCGCGTCAACCAGTCCGGTGACGCGGCGCCGTCAAGGGGACAGGAGCAACCTTCGCAGGGCTCGGAGGGCTCCGACGGCAGGTCGGGCAGTGGGATCGGCCTCCTGCTCCCGTTGCTGCTCGTCGGAGCCGTCGGCGGTGGCGGCGGGTTCCTTCTGTGGCGAGGGCGCAAGAAGGCTCGGGAGCTGCAGGACGCCCGTGAGAGCCTGCGCCCAGACCTGCAGGTCCTGGCCGACGACGTGTTGACCCTCGAGCCTCAGATCACGCTCCACCCCGAAGCCCAGGCCGACTACGACGCCGCCGTGAATCGTTACCGGGCCGCCGATGCGGCCATGGACCAGCTCCGGTCCATGGCCCAGGTCGACCGGTTGCGGCGGGTGCTGGCCGAGGGCAACTACGCCATGGCCAGGGCCCGTGCCCGCGTGGACGGCCGGGAACCCCCTGCCCCGCCGCCGGAGCTGGCTACCACGGGACCCAACAAGGAGCCGGCGGTGGTGGTGGACGAGCGCGGCGAGCCGGCGTACGCCGGCTACGGCGGGGGTTGGTACGGGGGAGGCGGTTGGTTCGGTGGCGGGGACCTGCTCACCGGGATCCTGATCGGCGGCGCCCTGGGTGGCGGCGGCTGGGGCGGCGGCTGGGGTGGGGGCCACGGGCACGAGCACGGCGGCGAGGACCACGGCGGCGATTCGGGGAGTGAAGGCGGCGGTGACTCCGGGGGTGGCGACTTCGGGGGTGGTGACTTCGGGGGCGGTGACTTCGGCGGGGGCGACTTCGGCGGGGGTGACTTCGGAGGCGGCGACTTCTGATCGGCCTGGCCCGAGCCGCACCACCGTGCTGAACTCACACCATGCCGGTACAACAAGGAATCGTGGGACCGATCCCCGAGGGCGAGGACCCCGAGGAGTACGACAAGCTTCGTCGCCGGGTCCTGTGGGCCATGCCCTACGGCCTCTACGTGGTGGGGAGCAGAGCCCGGGACCGGTACAACCTCATGACCCTCAACTGGGCCACCCAGCTCTCCTTCGAGCCCAAGCTCGTGGGCATCGCCGTCGAGCGGCTGGCCCTGACGCACGCCCTCATCGACGAGGGAGCGGCCTTCAGCCTGTGCCTCGTGGACCGGGAGGACCGGGCCATCGTGCGCAAGTTCACCAAGCCCGTCGAGGTGGACACGGGCGCCAAGCTGGCCAACGGCTTTGCCTACCACGAGGGCCGGACCGGCGCTCCCATCCTCGACCAGGCCGTGGCCTACGTGGACTGTGAGGTGCGCCAGCACCTCGACCTCGGCGACCACACGTTCTTCGTCGGCGAGGTGGTCGACGCGGGCTTCCAGAAGAGCGAGGAGACACCCGTCCTCCGCATGGAGGACACCCGCATGAACTACGGGGGCTGACCGCCCGGCGACATGAGCAGCGCCTGCGAAGCGCCGACTACCCCCACGTAGGCGCAGCCCTCGCCGTGGCCGTCGCTGGCCACCTGTACCGTCCACGGGTCCGCCAATATCACCTCGAGGGCGTCGTCGGTGTGGTTCACGATCACCGCTCGGAAGTCGTCGTCGGCTTCTCGCTCGTAGGCCAGCACACCCGGGGGGCACGGCAGCGGCGCCCACGAGCCCAGCCGGAGGGCGGCCGACTCCCGCCGGGCAGCCAGGAGGCGACGGTAGAGATGCAGCACGGAGCCCGGGTCGCGCCGCTGCTCCTCGACGTTGCGGACGTGGGGCTCCGGCGGAAAGGGCAACCATGGGCCGGCCCCGGGCCAGCCGTGGCCAGGGGACGCAACCCACGGTATTGGCGCCCGGCAGCCGTCCCGACCACCCGGGTCCACCGTTTGCTCGGGCCCGACCACCGCGTCCTCGAGGGCCAGCTCCTCGCCGGCGTACATGAACGGGGTGCCTCGAAGCGTCAGCAGGAGCACGGCCGCGGCCCGGGCCCGCGCCTCGGAGCCGTAACGGGTGCGATGACGCGGGTTGTCGTGGTTGGACAGCACCCACGTCGGCCACGCCTGGCGAGGGTCGAGCTCCTCCACCACGCGGTCCACCCTGTGCCGCCACGCCGAGGCCTCCCACGGGGCGTACAGCGGTGGGAAGTTGAAGGCCAGGTGCAGCTCGTCGCCGTCGCCGTAGTAGGGAGCCACCTGGCGAGTCGAGAGCAGGTACACCTCGCCCACCAGCACCCGCTGACCGGCATAGGAGTCCACGAGCCGCCGCAGGTCCCGCAGGATGGCGTGGCTGGACTGGTGGTCGTTCTGGCTCGACCACGGGATGTGAGCCGTCTCCGGGGGGGCGTCGGGCAACGCCGGGTCCTTGCCGAGGCCGTGCACCACGTCGACCCGGAAGCCGTCCACGCCGCGATCCAGCCAGAAGCGCAGCACGCCGTGCATGGCCTCCACGACCTCGGTGTTGCCCCAGTTGAGGTCCGGCTGCTGGGGCAGGAAGAGGTGGAGGTAGTACTGACCGGTGGCCTCGTCCCACGTCCAGGCACCGGCGTCGCCGAATGCGGCCTTCCAGTTGTTAGGACGGTCGCGCCACACGTACCAGTCGCGCTTGGGCGAGTTGCGTGACGAGCGGGACTCCACGAACCACGGGTGCTGGTCGCTGGTGTGGTTCGGGACCCAGTCGATGAGGACTCGCAAGCCCCGGTCATGGGCCTCGTTGAGGAGACGGTCGAAGTTGTCAAGGGTCCCGAACAGCGGGTCGACGTCGCAGTGATCGGAGATGTCATAGCCGAAGTCGGCCATGGGCGAGCGGAAGAAGGGAGAGAGCCACACGGCGTCGACACCGAGCCAGCACAGGTGGTCGAGGTGGCGGCGGACACCTTCGAGGTCGCCGATCCCGTCCCCGTCAGCGTCGGCGAACGAGCGGGGGTAGATCTGGTAGATGACGGCGGACCGCCACCAGGTGTCCCCGGCCGGGTGGCTGTTCAGCCCGTCCCCGTGGCCCGGACAGGAGCCTCTCGGATCGAGGACAGCGTGGCCACGGATCCCCCTCGCTCCCCGAGCCCGGTGATGGTCTCGAGGTCGGCTGCGGTGAGGGTCTCGTACTCGACCAGAGCTTCGGCCACGGCCCGTAGGGGCTTGGCATTGTCCCGCAGGATGACGCGGCCGGTGTGCTCGGCCCGCGCCAGCAGCTCGCCCAGCTCCTCACCGCCCGGGGACCAGCGGGTGCGGCCCGCTTCGTCACCGCTGCCGGTGAGGTCGAACCTCCCGGTCATGGCCCAGCGCTCAACCATACGGCGGGCCAGGGCGGCGGCGTGGTCGAGGTCGTCCTCGGCCCTCGTGCTGGGCTCGCCGAAGGTGTTGAGCTCAGCCGCCCGCCCGCCCAGCAGGACGATCAGCTGGGCCATGAGCTCGCGCTTGGTGAGGATCTCGCGGTCGTCCGCCGAGGACCACACCGACCGCCCGAAGGCGCCGGTGCGCTGCATGATGGAAACCCGAGAAGGGGGCTTCATGCCCCGCACGAGCAGGGTGAGGAGGGAGTGGCCGGCCTCGTGGACGGCCACGAGGCTCTTCTCGTCTTCGCTCATGACACGGGAGGCCCTCATCCCCGACAGCACGCGGGTGGCGGCCTCGTCCACGTCCTCGGGCGGGATCTTCACCCGCCGCCGGCGGGCAGCCAGCAGCGACGCCTCGTTGACGAGGTTGGCCAGCTCGGCGGCCGTGAGACCAGCGGTGTTGGCCGCCACGTCGCCCCAGTCCACTCGCGGGGAGAAGGGTCGCCGGGAGGCATGGAGGCGCAGGATCTGTTCCCTGCCGCCCCGGTCCGGGCGATCCACCTGGATGCGGCGGTCGAACCGGCCCGGCCGGAGCAGAGCCGGGTCGATCAGCTCGGGCCGGTTGGTGGCTCCGAGCACCAGCACCCCGGAGGACCCGAGGAAGCCGTCCAGCTCCACGAGGAGCTGGTTGAGGGTGTGGTCGAACTCACGACCGCCGGCGGCGTCGGCGTCACGCTTGCGCCCGATGGCGTCCAGCTCGTCGATGAACACGATGCAGGGAGCGGTGCGTTTGGCTTCCTCGAACAGCTGGCGCACCCGAGCTGCGCCGAGCCCGACGAACTGCTCCACGAAGCCGGCGGCCGACGCGAAGTAGAAGGGGACCCCGGTCTCCCCGGCAAGGGCCCGGGCCAGAAGGGTCTTGCCGCAGCCGGGCAGGCCGTGGAGGAGGACGCCCCTCGGCATCTCGGCGCCGAGGGTGCGGTAGCGCTCAGGGTCGGAGAGGTACTCCGCAACCTCGCGCAACTCGGCCATGGCCTCCTCGAGCCCGGCCACGTCGGCGAAGGTGACCGTGGGATGGGACGCCTCCACCTGGGTGGCGACAGGGGCCTGGGTCACCTGGGGCTGCACCGGGGGATGGGCCGACCCGGGAGGCGACGAGGGGGGAGGGGAGGACGGCGCGTGCGACGTGGGTGACCCGGGCACGGCCGGCCTCTTGGGGCGGGCCAGGCGCAGGGCCAGGACGGTGACGCCGAGGATGGCGACGATGGACCCTATGAACTCCGGGCGCAGAAGGATGTCCTTGGGTTGCATGAGGGTGTTCCGGCTCCTGAAGGTTGCCGCCAGCAGGGGGTACCGCGGGTCGGGACGAGACGTTAGTTGGATTCGGCGGCCAGCGCCGCCGGCGCTGATCGGTGGGTCAGTCCTTGGGCCTCAGGTCGACCCGGAGGGTCAGGATCCCGTCCTCCAGAGACCCCTCGGCGTCGCCCAGCATGGCGTAGTCCATGTAGTCGGCCTTGGACTGTTCGATGAACCGCGTGCGCTCCGGTCCCTCGACCGGGGGAACGCCACGGCTGCGCACGGCCTTGGCCCGGTCCCGGAACCGTTCGATCATGGCTTGGACGTCGAGCTCCTCCGCCATCGGCGCCACCCTACCGCCCGGCCGTGATCCCTCGGTCCCCGGTCGGGCCCGACCTCGCTGTGGTGTTCACTGGTTGTGTTCGTTCGGGACCGCCCATTGGTACAGTGGGCCGATCAAAGTGAGTCTTCAGGGAGCCGCATGTGAAAAAGGGACGGCACCGCCGCTTCGAGGAGGCTCGGGCCTTCAAGTTGCGCACCACCGAGTTGTCTCCGGAGCCCTGCGCCGAGTGCGGGGCCGACCCTGAGGACGAGCACGCGTCCTGGTGCCTGGCCACCGATGACGCTCCCCTCGACGGGGCCGGCGAGCGGGACCACTAGGCGAGCGGTCACGGGCGCCGGGGTGGGTGACGGCACCACCGCCGGCGCCCCGGCGGACCGGTAGCCCGCCAGGTCCACGCGCCGCCTTCCTCGCAGTCAGCCTCCATGAACGTCACCCGCTCCCTCCGTCGCCTGCTCCTGTCGAGCAACAGATGGCGGCTTCCGTCCGAACGCACCCTCGGCCTGGTGGTCATCGTCCTGTTGTCGACGTCGGCTCTCGCCCTCGTCGTCCACGATCCACGTGATCCGCGTCCTGCCGCCTCCCCGGCCCCGGTCGAGGAGGGGCTGGCGGCCCGGGCGCTCGACGAGCTGGCGGCCAGCGGGGCCATCCCTGGTCCACCGGCGACAACCGTCCCACCCGAGAAAGCCGGCCCGCCGGCCAAGGTGGAGACGACCACCGCTCCCGAGCCGAAGCCGGCTCCGTCTGGCGATCCCGCCCCCGCGGGCGCCGCCGCGGGGATCGCCGCATACAGGGGCATGGGCACCTGGGTGGACGTCTACGACTGGAGCGCGACCTTCACCAAGGGCCGCCCCCAGGTGGCTCCGGACGCCGTCGACCGCATGGCCGACCTCGGCGTGCAGACCCTTTACATCCAGGCGTCGAAGCACGATGCACCCACCACCGTGCTCGAGCCCGAGCTCCTGCGAGCCTGGATCGACCGGGCCAGGGACAGGGGCATCCGTGTCGTGGCCTGGTACCTCCCCACCCTGGTCGACCCGGCCCGGGACCTGGAGCGGATGACCGCCATCGCCGCCCTGCCGGTCGACAGCGTGGCCGTGGACATCGAGTCCAAGGACGTCGGCGACCTGGCAGAGCGCAACCGTCGTCTCGTCAACTTCAGCGCTGTCCTGCGCCAGAGCCTGCCCGGCCGCACCATCGGCGGGATCGTCCTGCCCCCAGTGGTGCTCGAGGCCGTGAACCCGCTGTACTGGCCATCGTTCCCGTACCAGCAGATCGCGCCCTACTACGACGTCTGGATGACGATGGGCTACTGGACCAATCGGATATCGGCCTCGACCTACCGGGACGCAAACCGCTACACGAAGGAGAACGTGACCCGTCTTCGGGCCAATCTCGGCCTCCCCGATGCCCTCGTCCACCCCATCGGTGGCATCGGCGACCGCACCACGGCGGTGGACCTGGCCGGCTACAAGGCGGCGGTGACCGAGACCGGCAGCATCGGCGGCAGCCTGTACGACTGGCGCACGACCCGGGCGGAGCAGTGGGAGGGCCTGCAGGCCTTTCGACGCTGAGGCGCTGGCGCCAGGCCGTTCTCAGTCCCTTACCGGCGGCGCACCTCGGGATGGGGGAGGGCCACGCCGGGGGAGGGCCGAGCGCCGAGGTAGGCGACGAGCATGGCGTAGACGGGCTCGCCGACGAGCTCGGTCAGCTCGTCTCCCATCTCCTGGTAGACGGGCCGACTCCCGACGAAGGCCTCGGGAGACTGCGTGCACCACCAGTGGAACTCGAAGCCACCGGGGCCCCAGTCCTTGCGGTCCCACTGGCGGATCGTGGAGGTGACGTGGCCGTCACCGTCCTCGCTGTCCTCGCGTCGCAGAGGGACCTGCCAGCACACGCCCGGCTTCAGGTCCAGTGGTCTCTGGCCCCGCTTCAGCGCGGCCACGTGCAGGGCACAGCCCACGCCGCCTTCAAAGCCGTCCCGGTTGAGGAAGATGCAGGCGTCCGCCACCAGGCGCGTGACCGTCTCGCCCGCCGGCGTGGTCTTCGAGATCCCGCGTTGGCGACCCTGCTTGCGGAACTGCCACTCCTCGTCGGTGAGGGTAGCGGCAACGGCCTCGACGTGGGCCAGGTCCTCCTCGTCGGTGAAGTGCGCACCGTAGGAGCAGCAGCCGAGCACCAACTCGGGCGCAGGAGCGGTGAGCACGCCGAGGCAACCCCGTCCGAAGATGCACGTCCACGGGCTGGTCAGGAAGGTCACGTCGAAGACCCAGGTGCGCTCCTCCTCGGGGTCCTCGAAGCTGACCCACTCGTGGGCGCCTTCCGGCGCCTCTGGGGCGGGCCCTGTCCCGAGGGTGTGATGCCTCTCAGCCATGTGCCCTCGCCACCTCTCCCCACTCGGTGTAGTCGGCGAGCTCGAGGTCCGGGGCCACGAGGGGAGGCTACTCATGTAGCCGGAGGCCCTCTACGATCCAGCGGAGGCCGTACGGCACCGGCTAGGAGGTGGTCAGCGTCTCGGAGCAGCTCGACGACATCCGTGATCGTCTCGACGCCATCGCCGAGGAGCTGGGAGACCTGGCCTTGGACCGGCTGCGGGAGTCGCAGGCCGGGGGCAGCGACGCCTCCGAGGAGCGGCGCCTCACGAGGGCGCGCCGAGCGGTGGAGAAAGCAGCCGGGATCCTGGGCCACGGGCCGGAGCCCGACCGCGACGTTCCGGTGAACTAAGAGACGGGCTGTCCCTGGTGCAGGAGCTCGAGGGCCAGGCTCACGGCGAACACGGTTGTCTGGCTCCGAGACGCTCCGTCACCTGTCATCAACAGGTCCATGCCGACGCCTCGGCCCGGCCGGTGTCGGCTGGCCATGGCCAGCACCCGCCCGTAGGTGTCCACCATGTGGATCCCTGTGGGCCCGTCGGCCCGTACGCCCATCAGGACGCGCTCATAGCTGTCGCGCACCAGTCCGAAGCCATGGTCGTCGTCGGCGGCGGGAATGAAGGTGGCGACGGCGCGGCGACGGTGGTCCACCATGGCCATCCGGCTGCCGTCGTCCTGGGACATGCCGAGGAGCGTTACCGCCACCTTGCCACTCTCCGTGTCGATCAACTCCCAAGAGCCATCGCGCTGGGTGGCCGTGACCATTTCCTCGCCTCCGAGCAACCAGCGGTAGCCGCCGTCATGGCTCTCGAGCCGGTATGACGCCGGTCCCTGGTGGGGGAAGGGGTGGGCGCACAAGGCGCAGGCCAGGGTGCTGTAGGGGGCGGGCAGCCCGCATGCCGTGCAGTTCTTCACGTCCTTGGCATCGGCGGGCCCGGGGGAGCGCTTGAGAGACGATTCAGCCGGTCGATGAGCTGGCGGAGCCGGCCGTGGCCGGCGCGGTCGAAGCGCAGGACGAGTCTGGCCAGGTCCAGATGGTCGTCGTCGGCGAGCTCAGGACCGAGGGGGCCGGAAGCCTCCAGCCCCCCTTCCGTGCAGATGTCCGCGAACTCCTCACTGAGACCACGCCGTTCCTGCTCGCTCGGAGCCGACCGCAGGCGCAGCACCAGCAACTCCCCTACGAAGCGGCGGGAGTGGTAGTTGCGGTAGAAGCCGAGGATCTCGTGGGCCGCCTCGCGGGCGTCGTCGGTGCGGCGGTAGAGGGACTGGTCCTCCCCTCCGATGAAGCCTCTGACCGCCACCTGCTCGGCCATGAAGCGCTCCAGCGCCTCCCAGTAAGTCCCGCCGGCGACGTCGAGGAGAACGATGGGGGAGGGCTCCGCCTTCCCCGTCTGCACCAGGGTCAGGAGCTCGAGGGCCTCGTCGAGGGTGCCGAAGCCGCCGGGCAGGGTGACGAAGCCGGCGGACTCCTTGAGCAGCATGAGCTTGCGGGTGAAGAAGTACTTCATCTCCACCTGCTTGGGGTCGCCGGCGAGGAAGGGGTTGGCCTGTTCGAACGGGAGGCGGATGTTCACGGCGAAGGAGCGGTCCCGCCCCGCTCCCTCCATCCCCGCGGCCATGATGCCGGGCCCACCGCCGGTCACCACCATCCACCCCTCGGCCGCCAGGAGGGAGGCCAGCTCCCTGGCCTGGACGTAGAGGGGGTCCTCGGGAAGGGCTCGGGCCGAGCCGAAGATGGTCGCCTTGGGGATGGACCGGTAAGGCGCGAACACGGCGAAGGCCTTGCGCATCTCCCGCAGGGCCGCGCTGGTGATCTTGAGGTCGAGCCGGTCGACGTCGTCGCCACCGAGCCCCACGGCCGTGACCAGGATCTCGAAGAGGTGATCCCAGCGGGAGACAGGGGCGCCGGAGGACTCCAGCAGCTCGATGATGTGCTGGTCCAGCTCCGGCCGACCGGTCCGGTAACGCCGAGGCCGCCAGGGGCCCGTGGGCTCGCTCGTCTGCGGCTCCTCAGACGTGGGCGACGCGCCCGTACAGCGTGGTGCGCTGCTCCAGGCGGCGGCCGAGGGGTTCAGTGATGGCGCCGAAGGTGGTCTCGTCCATGGCCTGGCCGTGGGCGGCACCGGCGGCGCGGGAGATGTTCTCGTCCATGAGGGTCCCCCCCAGGTCGTTGGCGCCGGCCATCAGGGCCTGACGGGTACCTTCCACGCCCATCTTCACCCAGGAGACCTGCACGTTGGGGATCCAGCCGTGGTAGGCGATACGGGCCACGGCGTGCACCAGGAGCGCCTCCCGGAAGGTGGGACCTCGTCGGCTCTTGCGCTGGAGGTAGATGGGGGCGGCCATGTGCACGAAGGGCAGGGGGACGAACTCGGTGAACCCGCCGGTCTCCTTCTGCAGGGACCGGGTGCGCACGAGGTGACGGGCCCAGTGCAGCGGTCGCTCGATGGAGCCGAACATCATGGTGATGTTCGAGCGCAGTCCCACCGAGTGGGCGATGCGATGAGCGTCGAGCCATTGGTCGGTGCTCACCTTGTCAGGGCACAGCTCGGCCCGGACCTCGTCGTCGAGGATCTCGGCGGCCGTGCCGGGCAGGCTCTTGAGACCGGCGTCCACGAGCCGGCGCAGGTATTCGGCCAGGGGCACACCGAGGCGCCGGGCCCCCTCGGTGACCTCGAGGGCGGTGAACCCATGGATGTGGATAGTTGGCGAGGCGGCGCGCACGGCGGTGATCACGTCGAGGTAGTAGTCACCGTCGAAGCTCGGATGGATGCCGCCCTGGAGGCATACCTCGGTGGCTCCCCGGGCCTCGGCCTCGGCCACACGGCGGGTGATCTCGTCGAGGTCGAGCAGGTAGGGGCTCCCCCGCAGGTTGAGGGACAGGGGGCCCTTGGAGAAGGCGCAGAACCGGCACTTGAAGGTGCACACGTTGGTGTAGTTGATGTTGCGGTTGGCGACCCAGGTCACCGTGTCGCCCACGGCCTGGCGACGCAGCTCGTCGGCCACCTCGGCCACCGCCGCCACCTCGGGGCCACGGGCAGAGAAGAGGGTGGTGAGCTGGTCGACGCCCACCTCCTGACCGGCGCGCACCCCGTTCAGCACCTCGGCGACAGGGCCGCGGCCGTGACGCATGGGCCGGTAGGCACAGCCGGGCTCGAGGAGAGGGGGCGGTGTGGCTTCGACCCCCGAGTGCCAGCGGGCGTCGTCCCGGCCCAGGCCTTCGGCGTCGCTGCGGTCCATCACCGGGAAGCGCATTCCCGGGTCGATCCAGTGGTCGGGCGCAAGGACGTACTCGGGGTAGACCGTGAGCCTGGGCGCCAGGGTGAAACCCTTGCTCTCGGTGGCCAGGCGCAACCGGTCCAGCTCCGGCCATGGGCGCTCCGGGTTGACGTGGTCGGGGGTGATGGGGGACACCCCGCCCCAGTCGTCGATCCCGCATTCGAGCAGCGAGGCGAAGTTCTCCGAGAGGTTCGGCGGCGCTTGGACGTGGACGTCGGGCGGCAGGAGGATCCGGGCCACCGCCACCGACCAGCGGTACTCGTCCGCCGGGCACGGGGCCGCCTGGTGCATGGCGGTTCCGGGCTTGGGCAGGAAGTTCTGGACGATTACCTCCTGTACGTGGCCGTGACGGAGGTGGGAGGCGGCGATGGCCTGGAGGGCCGTGATGCGGTCGCTCCGGGACTCCCCGATGCCGCACAGGATGCCGGTGGTGAAGGGGATGGCGGCTTCCCCCGCGGCCTCCAGGGTGGCCAGGCGCCGCTCGGGCGTCTTGTCCGGGGATCCGTGATGGCACGCCAGACCCGGGTTCAGCGACTCGAGCATCATCCCCTGTGACGCCGTCACCCGGCGGAGGCGGCTCAGCTCGCCGGGGACAAGGGCGCCGGCGTTGGCGTGGGGCAACAGGCCGGTCTGGTCGCGAACCAGCTCACACATGGCGGCCAGGTACTCGACGGTGGAGCCGTGCCCGTGCTCGGCCAGCCACGAGGCCGCCGACGGGTAACGCAGCTCCGGGCGCTCGCCCAGGGTGAAGAGAGCTTCGTGGCAGCCTGCATCCGCCCCCCGACGGGCGATGTCGAGGACTTGGTCGGGCGAGAGGTATGGCGCCGTCATCCTCGCCGGCGGCTGGGCGAAGGTGCAGTAGCCGCAGCGGTCCAGGCACAGCTGTGTGAGGGGGATGAAGACCTTGGGGGAGTATGTGACCCGGGGTCCGTGGGCCCGGTCACGCACCTCGGCGGCGTCAGCCAGCAGGGTCTCGAGAGGCATGGTGAGAAGGTCGGGTCCCACGAGGAGCCACGCTAGGTCACCGGAAGTGGAGGCCCGGCGCAGTAGCGTCGGGTGGGTGCCGGCTCCGCGGATCGTGAGCCTGATCCCCTCGGGCACCGACATGCTGGCCGAGGTCGGCCTGGCCCAGAGCGTCGTCGGCGTCTCCCACCAGTGCGACCATCCCTTGGCCGAGGACAAGCCCGTGGTTACGTCGAGCGCCATTCCCGTGGCGGGCGAGGGCGGGCCAGGAACGTCTTCGCCGGCGGATGTGGACCGGGCCGTCAGCCGGGCCGTCCAGGCCGGCCAGCCGCTGTACCGCACGGACCGTGACCTGCTGGCTCAGCTGGCCCCGGACGTGGTCCTGGCTCAGGACGTGTGCGACGTCTGCGCCGTGGGCAGCGACCAGGTGAGGGGGGTGCTGCCGCCCGGTGCCGAGCTGGTCACGCTCGAGGCCACCACCCTCTCGGGGCTGGAGGAGGACCTCGTGCGCCTGGGGAAGGCCACCGGAGCCGAGGAACAGGCGGCCGCGGCCCTGACCCGGATGCGTGAGGCCCTCCGGGCGGTCGGACAGGCCGTGGCGGGCCGTCCCCGGCGTCAGGTCCTGGTTCTCGAGTGGGGCGACCCACCCTTCCTCGGCGGCCATTGGGTCCCCGAGCTGGTGGAGGTGGCCGGCGGGAGCCACCTGCTGTCCTCTACCGGTCAGGCCTCGAGACGGGCCAGCTGGGAGGAGATCGTGGCCGCCCGGCCCGAGGCGGTGGTGTTCGCTCCGTGCGGCTACACCCTCGCCGCCGCCGAGGAGGAGGCCCGAGGCCTACGGGGGCGCCTGAGCCCGACCACGGAGCTGTGGGCCTGCCACGCCACCGCTCTCTTCTCCCGCTGCACGCCCGGCGCCGTCGCCGACGCTGTGCGCCTGCTGGCCGGCACCCTCCATCCGGCCGTGAGCCCCTCTCCGCCGGCGGAGCGGGCCGTCCGCCTCCGTTAGGAGTCCTCGTCGTCCTCGACTGACTTGGGGCTCAGCAGCCAAGGGTCCCCGAGGTCCGTGTAGGTCAGGTCCTCCGCCAGGGACCGCAGCTCGTTGAGCTTTTCCAGCATGTCGTCGGGCATGGCCTTGCCCTCGCCCTCCCGGGCCGTGTGCTCGGAGGCGAAGTAGACCGCAGTGGTCACGAAGTCCCCGTCCCAGGCCTGCAGCATGCCCAGAACCTCGGGACGTTCCTCCTGGAGGGTCTCCTGCAGCTCCTGCTGCAGAGTTGCGTAGCGACCACGGTCACTGACCCGGCCCTGCATCACCTGCACGAATCCGGCGTCGTCCGAGCCACCCTCCAGGTAGGTCTCCACTTCGTCGCAGTCGTGGAAGGTGACGTCGCCCTCGAACAGCTTGGACGTCTCCTCCCACCACGATTGCTGCTCGGAGCGGTCGCTGTTGGCCCGTGCCGCCTCCTCGGACTCGAACCGGGCCAGCACGATGACGTCACCGTTGGAGGACACGCCAGCGGTGGAGCCCAGGTAGCCCTCGGCATCCGCACTCAACTCTTCGTGCCAACGGTCGAACTGTTCCTTAAGGGCTTCGGCGTCGGACGTCCTGCCCTGGATCACCTGAACGAACACGGCCATCCTCCCAGTGCGTGATGTGCTTACCGTAGGCCGCCGCCGCCGGCCCTGCCCAGAGCATCGGCGGCGAGGCGGTCGGCCGAGGGATAATGGGCCGTGACCGACCCGCCCGAGACCCGTGCCGTCAGTCCCGCCGACGGCGGGGACGTGTTCTGCGCCAAATGCCGGGCGAGCATGCCCCCGGAAGCTGCCTACTGCCCCAAGTGCGGGGCGCCCAGGATGGCGAACGAGCCGACGCGCGTCCTTCCTCCCGTTCCTCCCGTTGGGCGCGTGAGGGAAGAGGCCGTCTACGCGGAGGACAGCCCGAGGCGGCGGGTGTCACCGCCTCCGCCGAGGAGCTGGAACACGGCAATGATCGTGCTTGGAGTGCTCGGGCTCTTCCTGCTGGTCCTGGTGGTGCTGCTCGCCCTCCTCGACGAGGACGACAGCGGCCCACCCGAGCCCACGACAACGATCCGGCTTACCCCCACCACGGTGCGACCCGCCCCTGCGCCCACGCGCCCCCGCACCACGGCCCGTACCCCGGCGACGGCAAGGCCCGTCCCCGCGACCACCGCGCCGCCGACCACCATCGCGCCCACGCCGCCATAGAGCGGCGAGCCACTAGGCGCCGGGCGGTCGGTACTGGACCTGCTGGGCCTTGCGCAGGGCTTCCATGGTTTCGTCGACGGTCAGGAGGACCGTCGTCTCGAGCGAGGTGAGCGCACCGCCGCCACCGATCGCCACCGCGACTGCGGCCATGGACACGTTGTCGGGGGCCTCCCACAGGCTGTAGCCGTCGTGTTCGCCGAAGGCGTACCAGAACCCGTGGAGCTTCCCGCCGACCGACTCGATGTACGACCGAGCGGCCTCTCGGCGGTTCTCCGGGTTGTCGATCAGCCTGGCCCAGGTCTCCGGCGTGTAGCTGAACCTCGATAGATAGAGCGGCATCGTCTCACTTAGATTAGCGAGGCGCGCGGGTGAGAGGGCCCGTCAGCGGGGTGCGGCGGCGGGGTCGACCAGCCAGACCACCCGGTCGGCCCGGACCCGGGCCGCGGGAAGGTCCTCACCTTGAACGATGCGCTGCATGGCCGGCTGTTTGTCCTCACCGCACACGGTGAAGAGCACCAGGCGTCCTCGGGCGATGCCCGAGTAGGTGAGGGTCATGCGCAGCAGCGGGTGGTTCCCGCTCGGGTCCTCGTTCATCACCACCAGGCGCCCCGGGTCGGCGTCGAGGGCCGGCGAGCCCGGGAAGAGGGAGGCGGTGTGCCCGTCGGCCCCGAGGCCCAGGTGCACCACGTCGAAGCGGCCCAGCTCTCCCACGCGGAGCTGGTAAGGGTCGGCGCCCTCCTCGCAGCGCATGGGGTGGACCGAGTAGGCCGCCCCCACCTTCTCGAGCAGGGCCTCCCGCACCAGGCGCTCGTTGGACTGCGGGTCGTCGGGCGGCACGCAGCGCTCGTCGCCCCAGTACACGTCCACGAGCCACCAGTCGATGCGGTCACCGGCGTCTGTGGCCAGCCGCTCGTAGCACCGCCGGGCCGTCTCCCCGCCCGACAGGGCGAGGGAGAACTCCTCGTCCGGGCGTTCCCGGAAGGCCTCGACCACGTGCTCGGTGAAGGCACCGGGAACGTCGTCCACGACGAGCAGCTCTCCGTTCATGGCCTCGGGCCTGTGCCGGCGCAGATCACGAGGCGAAGGATACGGCGGCCCGGAGGGTCGGCCCATAGGACGGGTGTGGCTCGAGGCGGGTCAGGGCCTTGCCGAGCGACCAGGGAAGGGAGTCGTCGTGGAGCAGCAGTCGGTCCTCGAAGATGCACTTTCCCGGCACCTCGGCCCTCGATCGCACCAGCCGCTCGCCCGCCACCCGATCCACGGTGAAGGTGGCGGTGGTGGCCTCGTGGTCGCAGACGAGGCTGACCACGAGGTGGCGGGCGTCGGACAGGGAGAACGCCGACGGGGGCAGCGCCAGCCGGGACGACAGCCAGCCCGCCATGAGGTGGCGGGGACCGGGCTTGCCCTCGATGGCCACGGCGCGGACGCCGCCCAGGAAGGGCCGGAAGGGGCCGATCTCGAAGAGGTTGCCGAGCAGCTCTCGCCAGGGCTGGAGGCGGATCCACGACAGGTCCATCACCTGGTGATCGTCGGCCAGCGCCGTGAGGCGGAGCAGTGCGTCAGCGTCGCGGTCGTCGGCGGCATCCCTGGTGTCCACGATGACGGTGTCGGCGGCGGCCAGCACAGGGTCGGAAGGATGGGGCAGCAGGGCCAGGAACCAGACGGCCACGGGCACGTCGGGCAGGGTGAGCGGCTCCACGAGGGAGTACAGGTGGGATCCCAGCTCCCCTCGCACGAGGAGCCGCACCTCCTCCGACCACACGCCATGGCCGCCGGCGCCGTGGAGGCGGACCTCGGCGTCGAGGCCGGGCTCGGGGGCCGCTTCGTCGCGGACGAGCACGACGGTTCGGCCGGGGTGGCCTGTCTCCAGGCGCTGCATGGCCGAGCACGCCCTCTCGGCGTCGTTCTCGTCTTCCGCCACCATCACCAGGTTGACCACGCTGGTACGGGTGGCGGTCCGCCGCTCGCCGTGTCGCAGTCCGGCCAGGGCCTCGAGGACCTGGCTCACACGCACGTCCTGGCCTTGCCAGTGGCCGAGCTCGCCCGGGCGCGCCGTGGTCTCTAGGGGCTGCGCCATCTGCGCCCGTCCCTTTCGAGTAGACGGTCTGCCTCCGGAGGGCCCCACGTCCCGGCCACATGACGGGCCAAGGGGGCCCGGTCCTCCTCCCCCCACACCTTCAGGATCGGGTCGACGATGCGCCACGACTGCTCCACCTCATCGGAGCGGATGAACAGGGTGGGATCACCCAGCATGGCGTCGAGGAGGAGCCGCTCGTAGGCGTCCGGCGCCTCCTCCAGGAAGGCGGCCTCGTAGGAGAAGTCCATGGAGACCGTCCTCACCCGAAGGGCCTGCCCCGGCACCTTGGCGCCGAAGCGGAGCGTGATGCCCTCGTCGGGCTGGATGCGCAGCACCAGGGCGTTGGGGCCGAGCCCCTTGGTCTGGTCGACGCCGAAGGGGAGGTGGGGCACCCGGCGGAACTCCATGGCCACCTCCGTCATGCGCTTCGGGAGGCGCTTGCCGGTACGGACGTAGAACGGGACGCCGGCCCATCTCCAGTTGTCGACGGCGAGCCGCATGGCCACGTACGTCTCGGTGCGGCTCTCGGGGTCCACGCCGGCTTCCTCGGTGTAGCCCGGCACCTCCTCTCCCTCCACCCAGCCCTGCACGTACTGGGCCGGAACCACGTCGGTGGCGACCTCCTCCGGGCTCATGATGTCGACGGCCCGCAGAGCCTTCACCTTCTCGTCCCGGATCCCAGGCGCGTCGACGGTGGCCGGAGGCTCCATGGCCGTCAGGGCCAGCACCTGGAGCACGTGGTTCTGCACGATGTCGCGAAGGGCCCCGGCCCCCTCGTAGAAGCCGCCGCGGTGACCGACGCCGAGGGACTCGGCCACGGTGATCTGGACGTGGTCTACGTAGCGGCGGTTCCAGACGGGCTCGAAGATGGCGTTGGCGAAGCGCAGGGCGAGGACGTTCTGGACCGTCTCCTTCCCGAGGTAGTGGTCGATGCGGTACACCTGCTCCTCGTGGAAGCCTTCGCGGATGGCGGCGTCGAGGCGGCGAGCGCTGTCGAGGTCCCGGCCGTAGGGCTTCTCCACCACCAGTCGGACAAAGGCATCGTCGGACAGCGGCCGGGGTAGGCCGAGGTCGGCGAGGTACCGGGCCACGTCGGCGAACACCTCCGGGACGGTGGCCAGGTAGTAGAGGCGGTTGCCGGCCGTTCCCTGCTCGGCGTCCAGGGCGTCGAGCACCCGGCCCAGCTCCCGGTAGGTGCGGGGGTCGTCGTAACCGCCGGACACGTACCGAAAGCCACGTACGAGGTCCTCCCAGGCCGAGCTGGGCTTGGCCACCGCCTCGAGCGCAAGCTCGCGGAAGGCCTCGTCCCCCATGTGGGTGCGGCCCACGCCCACGAGGACGAAGGCGCTGGACAGCAGCCGGTTGGCGGCCAGCGCCTCGAGGGCGGGGATGAGCTTTCGGCTGGTGAGGTCGCCCGAGGCGCCGAACACCACCAGCGCGCAAGGGGGTGCCCGCCGCTCGCTGTCGAGGTCCTGGAAGAGGGGGTTGGGCTGGGGCTCGGTCATGGGGGCTGGGTCAACGGAGTACGGGCAGCCCCTCAGGTCCTCGGGCCGGTCCCGCCGTCGTCGCCGGCGGTACCGGTGTGCAGGCGGTGGCCCCCGAACTGGTTCCGGAGGGCGGCTATGACCCGTGCCGCGAAGCGCTCGTCGTCCCGGGACGAGAACCGTTCGAGCAGGGACGCCGTGATCACGGGGGCGGGGACGCCCCGGTCGACGGCCTCCTTCACGGTCCAGCGGCCTTCGCCCGAGTCGTCCACGTAGCCCCGGATCGAGGCGAACTCCTCGGCATCGGCCAGGGCCTGCTCGGCGAGCTCGAGCAGCCACGAACGCACCACCGACCCGTGATTCCACAAGGCCGCGACCTGGCGGAGGTCGACGTCGAGCTCCTCGGCCGCCTCCAGTAGGGCGAAGCCCTCGGCGTAGGCCTGGAGGAGCCCGTACTCGATCCCGTTGTGGACCATCTTGGTGTAGTGACCGGCGCCGGCGGGGCCAACGTGGGCGTAGCCGTCGGCGGTCGCGAGGTCGACGAACGCCGGCTCCAGCCTTCGCACAGCCTCCTGGTCGCCGCCCACCATGAGGCAGTAACCCTCCTTCTCGCCCCACACACCGCCCGACACGCCGGCGTCGACGAAGTGGATGCCCTGCTGCGCCAGGTCCACGTAGGACGCTTGGGAGTCGTGGTAGTTGGAGTTGCCACCGTCGATCACGGTGTCCCCGGCATCGAGGATGGCGGCCAACGTGGCCACCGTGGTCCGGGTGGGCTCACCCGAGGGCACCATCACCCACACCGCTCGAGGGGCCTGGAGCCTGTTCACCAGGTCATCCAGGCTGGCGGCAGCCGAGGCGCCCCCGCCGGCCTCGGCCTCGCCCCTGGCCGGGTCCACGTCGTAGACGACGAGCTGATGGCCGCGATCGACGAGGCGGCGAACCATGCTGGCGCCCATGCGCCCCAGCCCCACCATGGCCAGCTGCATCTCTACCCCAGCTGCTCTATGTCGTCGACGGACACGCGCTGGACGCGACGCTCGTGGTTGTGCAGGGTCGAGTAGTCGCCGAGGGCTTGGGCCGCCACCATGGTGTTGAAGTCGTACTTGAACCAGGGGATGGGGACGGAGGGAGCCGAGGTGCGGGGCACCACCTGCACCGCCAGCACGGTGTTCGGCCCGCCCTTGTGGAGCTGGCCCGTGGAGTGGAGGAAGCGCGGTCCGTAACCGACCGTGACCGCCATGCCTCCGAGCTTGTCCCGCAGCGACCGCCGAGCACCCTCCAGGGCGTCGTCCTGGCCGTACGGCAGATAGGCGTGGATCGACACGTAGTCGCCTGACCGGCATCGCTCGCCCACCCACTCGCTCACCATGGCCGGGTCGTGGGAGACGACATCGGGAAGGGGGAGGTCGTTCAGGACCTTGGCCACGTTGGCTTTGGACTCGGCCACGTCGGGCTGGTCGAAGGGGTCGATGCCGAGCACGTGGCCGGCGCTGGCGGTGGCCAGCTCCCAACGCAGGAACTCGCCACCGAGCTCGATGGGGTCGTTGATCTCGAGGGTGACCAGATGGCGGTCGGGACCGGCCTCCGGCTCGACGGTGGGCACGGGGATACAGCCCTTGCCCTGCTTCCCTGTGGACTCGGCGATGAGCTGCTCGACCCACAAGCCGAAGGCCGCGTAGCGCTCGGGCACCACCACCGTCACCTTGTCCCGCCCCTCGAGGGCCGCCTCCCCCATGTCCAGGCCCAGCTTTACCGCCTCTTCGGCGTCGGCGTCGATGGCCGATTGGCACAGCGCCCCGATGTCCAGGCCGCACAGTGCCGCCGGCACCAGACCGAAGTAGGACAGGACCGAGTACCGGCCTCCGATGTCGGCAGGGTTGAGGAACAAGCGGTTGAAGCCCACGTCCTCGGCAAGCCGGGCCAGGGGAGTGTCGGGATCGGTGATGGCTGCGTACCGGCTCGGGTCTCCCACGCGCTCCCAGCAGTAGGCGAGGAGAGCTTTGACCTCGAAGGTGGTGCCCGACTTGGACGACACGAGGAAGAAGGCGTCGTCGAGGTCCACGGAGGCCACCGTCCGGGGCTCCGTGGTGTCGAGCACCACCAGGCGGTCGGAGTCCATCGAGGCCCGAAGGACCTCGGGGCCGAGCGAGGATCCTCCCATGCCCAGGAGCACCACGGTGGAGGCGTCGATGGTGGAGGCCCAGCCGGAGATGTCGTCGGCCTCCTTCCTCATGCGCTTGGGGACCTCGAGCCAGCCGAGGCTCGACGGCGCAACGTTCCCCTCGGGCCACAGACCGGCGTCTGCGGCCAGGAGACGGTCGAGCAGGGTGCTGACCTCCGTCACGGGGCGCTGGGTTGGCCGACCGACGGGTCGTTGCGGAAGTGGGTCTTCATGGCGTGCGCCTTGGCGGTGAGCGCGGCCATGAGATCGTCGAAGGAGGAGAGGAACGATGCCACCCCTTGTTCCTCCAGCACCGCGGCCACCTCGTCCAGGTCCACACCGACCTCGCCGAGTTGGTCCAGGGTGCGGTAAGCGGTCTCGGTTCCGACGTCGAGCGAGCGGGCCAGGGTCCCGTGGTCCGCGAACGCCTCCAGTGTGGCGTCGGGCATGGTGTTGACGGTGCTCGGGCCGATCAGGCTGTCGACGTAGAGGAGCTCGGGGTAGGCCGGGTTCTTGGTGGACGTGGAAGCCCAGAGGGGGCGCTGCACGTGGGCCCCGCGGACCTGAAGGGCCTCCCAGCGGGGGCCGGAGAACCGCTCTAGGAACAACTGGTAGGCGGCCTTGGCCTGGGCCACGGCCACCTTGCCCCGGAGAGCGAGCGCGGCCGCGCCGGCGGCGCTGCCAGGGCCCGAGGCGGTGGCGACCACCTCGAGGCGACGGTCCACCTCGGTGTCCACCCGGCTGACGAAGAAGGACGCCACGCTGTGCACCCCGGAGAGGTCGGTGTCGGAGCCCTCCCCGCTGGCGGCGAGGCGATCCTCGAGTCCGGACAGGTAGGCGTCGATGACTTCGGCGTAGCGAGGGAGGCCGAAGATGAGGGTGACGTTCACGCTGCGACCCTCGGCGACCATCTGGCGGATGGCGGTGACGCCCTGGGCGGTGGCCGGGATCTTGACCAGCAGGTTGGGGCGGTCGATGAGGGCGTGGAGCCAGCGTGTGGCCTCCATGGTGGCCGCGGCATCGGCGGCGATGGCTGGGGAGACCTCCAGGGAGACGAATCCGTCGGTCCCACCACTCTCACGGTGCAGAGGGCTGAGGACGTCGAGGGCATCGGTGACGTCGCGGACGACGAGGTTCCAGTAAGCGTCGGGGACGGGATGCGTGGGGGCGAGGGAGGCGAACTGCTCGTCGTAGTGCGAGCCCGCCAGGACCGCCTTTCGGAAGATGGTGGGATTGGAGGTGACGCCGCGGACGCCCCGGTCGACCAGAGCCTGCAGAGCGCCCTCGGCGATCATGGGACGGGTGAGGTTGTCGATCCAGGGACTCTGGCCCTGCTCGGCGAAGAGCCGCTGCAACCTGCTCACCTCGGTCACGGGGCCACCCTATTCCCCGACGTGGGATCACCGGCCTGGTGATCGGCGCGGTCCCGGAGCAGGGCCACGGAGGCGGTGAACCCGTGGACGAAGTTTCGCCCGCCTATGGGACCGAACTCGCCGGCGGCGAAGAACCCTGCCGTCGGGGCGCCGACGGAATCGTCCATCACCGCCGCGTCGTGGTGGGGCGTGCCGAAGAGACGGACTCCACGCCCGTTGCACGTGAACAACAGCGCCCCGTCGGCGACTCGGGCGCCCAGCAGATGACGCAGGTCCTCGTCGGCCGTGGTGGCGTCCCGGACGTGGAACTGGACGGTCGTGCCCACCTCGATCACATCGCTGACGGCGATGGCGCCGCCCTCCTGGTCGGCACCCACCACGTTGCGGACGAGGAAGTCGCCCCGCCCGAACTCGAGCTTGTGCTCGTCGATGACCTGGCCCACGTGCAGACCTTGGTTGATGAGGGCGACGTCCTCCTCGGGGATCCCGCCGTTGGCCATGCGCAGCAGCCGCCCGAGCGCCGGCTCACCCCCCAGCTCGTGGACGACGTTGCCCTCGGCCCTGGTGACCACGTAGGGCTGACCGATGGGGCGGCACCCCTGGGAGACCACGGCTTCCACCTGCACGCCGGGACCGAGGAAGGCGCCCACCGCGCCCGAGGTGAAGTTCCGTCCGTCGAGGAGGAGGCGGTTCCCACCCGGACCGCGGGCGGCCGAGGCATTGCCACCGATCACCGGGAGGCGCCCGTAGCGTCTCTCCAGGTCTTCGTAGAAGGCCTCGACCGGGAAGGAGAACGGATCGGCCACGAGCACCAGGGCCTGAGGCTCGAACGACAGGTCGGCCGGCCATCCGGCGATGTCAACCGTCGGGCCGAGGATCTGAGCCTCGAGCCGGACCGGCGCCACCGGGCCGAAGCGGCCCGCCCACAGGCTGACCCCGGGCAACTCCTCGACCTCCTTGCCGGTGCCCACCACCGAGACGGCGGCACAGCCGAGCAAGGTCCGTGGTTCCAGGGCCGTGGCGAGAGCGGCGCCGGCGTCCTCCAGGGCGCCGGCGTGGGGAGGCGTCACGAACAGCAAGGCCAGGTCGGGCTGGGGCCCCAGCTTCTCGAGCACCTCGCCCGCGACCTCGCCCACGGCTTGGGCGGTCACGGGATGCTGCGAGAGGGCGGCGGCGAAAGGCATCAGCTCTGGACCGGCGGGAGCAGGGTGAGGGGAACGGTGGTGATCTCGCCCTGGTCGACCCGGCAGTTGGCCTCGACGGTTCCGAGCGTCTCGTAGATCAGCTCGCCGCGTACCAGACGGTAGGTGAACTTGCCCGGTTCCACTGTGAACGGCGAAGCGTTGCGGGCCACCTCCTTGCCGGACTCGTCGGTGAAGACGACCTCGAGAACGCCGCTTCCGCTCTCCTCGGGGCGGCAGCGGACCAGCACTACCAGGTGGGGGGTGACGGTGACGGGGGGGTGGCTGGGCGCCGGAAGCGAGAACATGACCCCGGAAAGGTCGATGCGGGTGGCCGGTCCGGGGACCTGGCGCAGTTCGAATCCCTCACAGAAAAGAGCCGAGACGATGTCCATGAGACCAGTCTCGCCTCCGCAGCCGAGCTTCGTCGGAGATTCGAGCCGGAACCGGGCAAGTAAGGGGGGGCCGGAGCGCGCCGACCCTCCGGCCAGGGCCTCTAGGCAGCTGCCGCTTGCTTGAGCTTCACTTCGTGGTGGCGGACCTTGGCCAGGCGGCAACGCTCCAGGAGGCGGACCACCCACCAGCCGATATCGACCTCGCCAGGGTGCAATGCGAACCGGGCCGAGGTGGGGGCGGCGTGGTGATTGTTGTGGAGACCCTCGCCCATGGTGAGCCAGGCCAGCCATGCGCTGTTGCGGGCCGTGTTGGCCTGCGGCTGACGGCCGAAATAGTGCCCCACGGCATTGACGGCGGCGTTGAGGAGCAGGTAGGCGACGGTGTGGAAGGCGGCGGCGAGGAGCCCGGGCCAGAAACCGAGGAACACCACCAGGATGGTGACGCCGATGGCGAGACCCGGCAGGGCCCGGTCGAAGAGGACACGATCCCAGCGGTCGGGGCTCAGGTCCCTGGCGTAACGGCTCACCACCGCCTGATCTCCAGCGACGCGCCGGTACAGGGCCACGTTGGCGAACTGCACCATGGCGAAGCCCTCGAGGAGTGGAGAGTGGGGGTCACCCTCCACGTCGGTGAATGCGTGGTGCTTGCGATGCACGGCCACCCACTGGCGAGGTCGGATGCCGGTGGAGATCCAGGTGAGGAAGCGCAGGACCCCCTCGAGGCTCGGATCCAGGGTCAGGGCGCGATGCGCCAGGGCCCTGTGGAGGTACACCGTGGTGACCAGGGTGGCCAGCTGGGCCACGACGAACCCGGTCAGAAGGGCGAGGGCGACGGAGGGCATGATCAGACGCTAGCAGCGCCTACCTACCGGTCGGTAGGTAGAACCCGGTACGGTTGGGCCCAAGATGGCTGCCCCAGCTACCCGGACCACACGCGAGGTGATCCTCACCGAGTCCCTCCGCCTGTTCGCCCATCATGGCTACGAGGGCACCTCGCTCAACGACATAGCCGCCGCCGTCGGGATCCGGCGCCCGAGCCTCCTGCACCACTTCGCCTCCAAGGAGTCGCTGTACCGCGAGGCTTTCCAGGCCGCACTGGCCGACTGGATCTCGAGGGTGCAGCAGGCGATCCAGG
>JALZJC010000169.1 GCA_030859945.1 Actinomycetota bacterium
TCAGGCCATCCCGCCCGCCATCCGCCGGGCTCTCCGAGTAAGAGACGGCGGATGTCGCTTCCCGGGATGCACCCAGCGCCGCTTCGTGGACGGCCACCACATCGTGCACTGGTCCCGGGGCGGTGAGACCTCCCTCGCCAACCTCGCACTTCTGTGCCGGTTCCACCACCGCTTGGTGCACGAGGGCGGATACGGCCTGCGCCGCAATGCCGCCGGCACCCTGGTGTTCACCACGCCCACCGGCGACATCATCCCCTCTGCACCCGAACCCGAGGGCGCACTCGCCCTCGACGTGGACGACGTGAACCGCCGCCTCGGCGTGGTGATCACGTCGCGGACCGGCAACTGCCTCTGGGGTGGCGAGCGCCTCGACGTGGGACTGGCCGTCGACGCCCTGCTCTGCCTCGAACAGTCCGGCTGACGCCCTGCCAGCCACCGACCCGGCCCGACCGTTCACGAGTGCGTACACCCACGACCCGCTGATGCATCAGATCCGCTACCGACCGCATCGACGAGCTCAAACGCCGCTCGGTCCACCACCCGGCGGCCGCCGCCCACCACGTCCCCACGCGTCCGACCCCCGGTTCGATGACTGGGCGCAGGTCGTGCGCCGTGCGGCCGGCGTCGTGGGCCCGCTGCCACTCCGTCTCGACGATCGCAGCCACGTCGGCCACGGAGTCGGCTCGCCCTCGGAGGTCGTCCTCGAGCCGGCTGACCTGCTTGGCCAGCTCGCTCGTCAGCACAGCCCCGTCGATCATCCGGCCGCCTCCAGCTCACCTGCCATAGGCCTCATCATCCCGTCTCCGACCACCCAGGGAGAGTACCGGCGCCCCCGGACCCGAATCGGCCGCTTCTCGGGCACGGCGGCGACGAACCGTCCAGCGGGAGCGACGGCGTCTCGGCGCCGCCGTACCCGAGCCGGGTCGGCTTTTGTGTTCCTGCCGAAGCGAACATCTGTTCGATAAGCTGACGGACGACTACATGGCATAGGGGCGACCATGCAGCAGGCGTTGAAGAACCGAAGCTGGGAACCGGTGGTCCACGAGCTGCCGCTCGAGCACCTGGAGCACGAGATCTGCCAGCTTCGGCCCATCTGGCTGCCTCCATGTGCCGGTGGCTGATGCTGGTGGCGGAGTTCGACCGTCGCGCCTTCGCAGCCGGCGAGCTCAGCTACTCCAAGGTCCGAGCGCTCGTGCGCGTGGCCACGCCCGCCAGAGACCGATGTCGTCGAGCTGGCCCGTCACGCCACCGCCGCTCATCTCGAACGCATCGCCCGGGCTCGCCGCTCGGTGTCGCAACGAGAGAACGAAGACACCAACGCCCGTCACCAGAACCGACACGTGCACCACTTCTGGGACGACGACGGGTCACTCGTCCTCACCGCCCGCCTCGACCCCGAAGAGGGCGCACTGGTCCTTCAAGCTCTCGACGCCGCCGCCCTGCCCTGCGCCGACAGGCCGCCGAGGCCACCGCTGCCGCGGTATCGCCGACGCCTGACCCCGGAGACGTCTCAGGCTCGCACGCGCCTCTGCCAAGCGCGATGCCGCGGCATCGCCTCAAGGCAAACCCGACCGCGATTCCGCGGTATCGCCACACACTCCGGTGGCGGCCCAACAATCTGCACGGGCGGTCAACGCCGCCGCCGAGCAACGGCCCGCCAACCGGGTCGACGCGCTGGTGGCAATGGCGTAGAGGCCGACGGGTCCTCATTGCCTGGGCGGCGGCCTCCGGTAGGCGTCCACGTCGGCGCGGCGCACGCGATGTCAGACCCCGATCGATAGGCGGGAAGCTCGCCCTCGTCGATGAGTTGACAGAGCGTTCGAACTGGTAGGCCGAACGAGCGAGACGCCTCCCGGGTGTTCCGCCACTCGCTCCTGGTTTCTCAACTGCCTCCATGGTCGTCGAGGGTGGTTCCATGTCCATCGGGCAGACGCCCTCGTCTCAGTGACTACACTGTAGTCATGGTGCATCCGGTATCGCTTCGGTTTCGCAGCCACGACGTTGCTGAGCGCCTCAAGGACGAGGCCGCTGCCCGGGATCGCTCAGCTTCAGCGTTGGCGGAAGAGCTCATCGACGAAGGCCTTCGGATTCGCCGTCACCCGCTGATCACCTTTCGCGACGGCCCAACCGGACGACGCGCCGCGCTGGTGGGCGGTCCCGACGTGTGGGAGGTCGTGGCGGGCCTCGTGGGCGGCGACGTCTCCGCCGGTGATCGAGTGCAGCGAGCTGTCGAGGTCTTCGGACTACGGCGCGAGCAAGTGGACGCTGTGCTCGCCTACTACGCCGAGTTCACCGACGAGATCGACGACCAGGCCGAAGCGAACCTCGTTGCCGCCGACCAGGCCGAAGCGCTTTGGCGCCGCCAGCACGACCTGCTGGCCAGGTGAACCTGCTGCTCGACACGCACCACTCCCCCAGAGCCGCCGAGCGCCTTCGAGATCGGGGCTACGACGTGGCGGCGGCTGCCGAGGACCGCCTGCTGGCCACTCTGTCGGATGAGGAGCTGCTGCGGGTGGCAGCCCGAGATGGACGGGCACTGGTGACCGAGAACGCCAAGGACTTCGACCGCATTGTCAGGTCTTGGACGGCAGCCGGTGAGCATCACGCCGGTGTCGTCTTCACCTCCCCCAGGCGCTACCACCGTGGCAGCAGTGGCTACCCGCAGAACTTCATCGCCGCACTCCAGGCACTGCTGGCTGATCCGCCGGACGCTGAGTCTGATTGGGTCCTCTGGCTTCCCTGACCCGAACGCTTCCCACATGCCTTGTCATTGGCCCGCCGGCGACAGCGACGGCGGCCGCCCGTACCCGCGATGCCCCTCGCCTGCGGCCGGATTCTTCGATTCTGGCTCTTCTCGGTGCAGCAGCGGCTCACGCCGGGGATCCCGTGCGGTGGGCGTTGCGGAGCCAGTCGTTGGGGATCCGGGCCCACTCGTTGCGGGTGAGCACGGGGACGGCTTCGCCGTCCAGCGTGGGGACGTCGGTGGTGCCCGGAGCCGACACGAGCAGCCAAAGGGCGTCGAGGGAAGTTGCCCGGTTGTGGACGGCGTCGCGCCAGCGGGCGATGACATCGAGTCGCTTGTACCTCGCCAGCAGACCGCAACGGGTGAGGAGCACGGTGCCTGAGGTGGCGGCAAGGCGGGCGGTGAGCGAGTCGAGGGCCCGGTCGACGACCTTGGTCAGGTTCTGCCAGCTTGCCGAGGCCGGCCCGGCGGCGTCGACCTGCACCACCAGCTCCCAGCTGGGCCTACCGGCCTGGGTGAGGTGTTCGACCTCGGCCACCAGCCAGTCGTCGAGGTCGACGATGGTCACCGGCATCCGGCCCAGCTCCTGGGCGCAGCGCTCGAGCCGCTTGGGTTCGGCCACGAGCACCAGGAGGCCGCCGCTGTCGAGCGAGCGTAGAAGGCGATCCTCGAAGTCGGCGGCGACGTCGATCTCGATCGGGGTGACGCTGTTGGTGGGTGCGGCGGTGGCGTGGCGGCTGAGCGAGCTGCCGGAGGAGCCGTTCCCGGTTGTCGGCGGTGGCGCCAGGTAGGCGCCCTCGGCCGGATCCCAGTGCAGATCAAGGCCGGCGGCGGTGACCAGCTGGTCGAGCTCAGGACGACCGGGCAGCGCCTCGGCGGCGGGGAAGCGGGCGGCGACCTTGGCGGCCAGGTCGGACGGGGTGAGGCGCTCGGCGGCCACGAAGGCCCTCCGGGCGGCGTGGAGAGCCTCGGCGGCGGAAAGCCCCCGGCGGTAGAGCTCGAGGCGGCTGTTGACGGCAGCGGTCGGGCACAGGGAGGCGGCCAGCTCGGCCAGGGCGGCATCGGGCAGGGGCCGAGCACCGTCGGGGGGCGCCAACTCCCGGAGGGCGGCGACCAGGGCGGCTCGGCCAACCACGGCATCCCGCTGGCCGGTGACCAGCTCAGCGGTGCACGCGGCGAGGGCGGCGGCGTAGTCGGCGAGGCGGTTACCGTCGGGGCCGCCGGCACGGTCGCGGGCCACGACGACGGGCCCGCCCAGGATCCGGCGGATCCAGCG
>JALZJC010000009.1 GCA_030859945.1 Actinomycetota bacterium
TCCTCGCCCACGACGCCTCCTCCACGGCGACGAGGCGGGCGCACACCTCGTCCTCCCGGTCGGCTGCCAGGTGACGGGCGGCCAGCCGCCACATGTCCATCATGTCGATGTCGGCGTAGACGGAAAGAGTCCCACCCCAGTCGAACACCACGGCTTCGACTCCCATGGCTCAGCTGTGATCAGCCGGGTGACTGTCGGGTCTCGAACCACCGGCGGAAGCCGGCGGCGTTCGAGTGGACACCGTTCAAGGTCTCGAGCTTGCGCCGGTGCTCGGCGTGCCCGCCGGCCACGCCGTCGGCGAACGCCTCCTCGAAGGCGGCGGTGATGTCCCGCCCCTCTCGCCAGGCGCCCTCGGCCACCGCGGCCCAGAGGTGCAGGGCCTCGGCGGCCTGGTCCAGAACCGACTCGGCGTCGGGGACCAGTCCGTAGTGGGCGAAGGCAATTGCCGCCGGCGAGCGCTCCCCGAAGCGGTCCAGCGAGCGGAAGGCCTGGTCCATGTCGAAGTCGGGAGGCGGGGTGGCGGGGCGGAGGGTGCCGACGTCGGGGAGACACACGCCGGCGGCGTCACCGGTGAAGAGGATGTCGCTCCCGGAGTCGTGCACGCCCACATGGTGCTTGGCGTGCCCTGGGGCGTGCAGCGTCGTGAGCACCCGGTCCGGACCCACCCGCACCTCCTCACCGTCCTCAAGGGAACGGACGCGCTCCGCAGGCGTGGGCTCGAGCCGGCCATAGAGCTCGTCGAGGAGATCGCCGTAGACCCGTGCCGCGGAGTCCACCAGCCGGGTGGGATCGGCCAGATGGCGTGCCCCCGCGGGATGCACGTACACGGTGGCCCCGGGGAAGGCCCGGGCCACATCGCCCACCCCACCGGCGTGGTCGAGGTGGATGTGGGTGAGGATCACCCCGGCCAGGTCAGAGGCCCCGACCCCAAGGGAGTCGAGCTCGGCCAACAGGCTGGGCAGCGACGACCGGCTCCCGGTCTCCACCAGCACCGGCGCGGGACCCTCCACCAGGTAAGCGGCGGTCACTTCCTCCCATCCTCCGAGCAGGGTGTCGATCTGAAGCACGCCGGCGCCGATGCGGGTGGCCACCGCGCCGTACCGTAGCGCCATGGACCTGGTTTCGATGACCTCCGGCAAAGGGCGATGTCCGGTTTGTGGCCTCGAGCCGAGCTCGGTCAACCCTCCTGACGCCTCGGCCGCTCTCAGGTCCTATCCCCGCCGCTACCGGCGCCTGCTGGTGCGCATCGACGACGAGGAGGGCGCTCGAATCGTCATGCAGAGACCGGGTCCCGACCTGTGGTCGGCCGTCGAGCACGCCTCCCACGTGGCTGACGTCATCGACGCCGTGAGTGAGGCCGTGCGGAGTGTCCAGTTGCATGACGACCCTTCCATCAGCGTCTCCGTGGGGCCGCCTCGTGCCGAGCCCGTCGACGCCGTCCTTGACCGCGTCACCATGGGTTCCGATCGCCTCGCCACCCTGGTGGACGGCATCAAGGGCAAGGACTGGCAGCGCGCCGGTCGCCTGCCGAGCGGCGAGCGGGTGACCGCTCTGGACCTCGCCCGCCACGCCGTGCACGTGGGCGCTCATCACCGCCGTTTAATTGAGCGCGTGATGGGCACAGTACGCTTCAGGCCCAACCACACCACAGAATGAGGAAAGGAGTTCTGGCCATGCGCAGGACGAACGTCGCCGAGACCGGATCGGACCGGGTGGCACTGGCCAAGGACGCCGGCATGGGCAGGGTCTCGCTCCTCGGTGTGCTGGCCGGCACCCTGGTGGCGTACGGAGCCTTCCTGGTCCTGCTCTCCGTGGTGGCGGCGGTGGCCAACGCCGCCAACATCAGCGACAAGGTCGCCACGTTGAACTGGAACGAGCTGGGCGTGGCCGGCGGCCTCATCGTCGCCGTCGTGCTCCTGCTGTCCTACCTGTTCGGCGGCTACGTGGCCGGGCGAATGGCTCGACGTGCGGGCGCCCTCAACGGGTTTCTCGTGTTCGTGCTTGGCGTGGTGCTGGCGGTGGGCGTCTCCCTCCTCGTGAACCTGGTCACCGACGGGGACGACATCCTGCGCAACTTCCGCGCCGCCGGCATTCCCACGTCGACCGAGGAATGGGGCGACGCCGGGACCGTTGCCGGTATCGCCTCGCTCATCGCCATCATCGTCGGCCCCATCCTCGGCGGGATCCTGGGCGAGCGCTGGCACGCCAAGCTGATCAGCAAAGCCATGGACCCCTCCGTGGGCACCGAGGCCCGCTACCGGCAAGAATCTGAAGATCACCGGCTTGCGGCCGAGGAGCGTCACACGGGTGCCGAGCAGCGAGCGTCGCGAGGCTCACCGCCGCCGGGGGGACGTGAGGAGCCCCGGGACCGCGAACCCGCCCACCAGGAGGGCCGACGCCCGTGGAGTCGACGCCAGGAGCCCGAGCACGAGGAGGATCGAGGTCAGGAGGGTCGACGTCCGTGGAGTCGACGTCAGGAGCCCCAGTACGAAGAAGATCGACGCGAGGAGGGCCGACGTCCGTGGGCTCGACGCCAGGAGCCCCAGTACGAGGAGGGTCGGCGCCACGATGAGGACCGAGAGGCGCCGGTGGGCCGGGGCGAGCAGTCCGGCGAGGTGCCGCAGTCCGCGTGGGGGGCGACGAGGCCCTGGGACGACCGTCAGAGGGAGGCGCCGGCGGCCGAGCCGCGTCGCGAGTCCGAAGAGGGCGGGCCCCGCGTGACGAGGCGCCCGAGAACCAGACCTCCCCGGTCCGCTCGCTGAGCAGCCGGTCAGCCCGCCCGGCGGCTGGCGGCCGCTGCTCGTAGAAGGTCGAAGTACACGTCCGGCCGGTCTGAGTCCACCACGGGAAAACCCCTTCCCTTCTCGCCCTCCCAGTGCATCTCGACGCCCGGGTTGTGGGAGTCGGTGCCATCGGGCAGGAAGACATGAGGGCTACCCCGCACAGTCCCGCCGGTCGCCTCCTCGAAGTCGTCCATCACCGTGCGCCGGGCTCGCCCCTCATCGAGGGCATCAGCCAGGGCGTCCACGTCTACTGCTCGGGTTCGGCTGGCGGCGTCCAGGATCACGGGGCGGAGCGAGATGCACTCGCTGCGCGCGAACAGGGCCGCCCGGAGCTCCCGGTCGAGGGCCTCGCTGGCTCCGAGGGACTGCTCCTTGACCGCCTGCACCGCCTCCATGGCCGGGAGGGTGGTCACCGGGTAGGCCGAGTCCCGGCCCTGCCACACCTGCCATCCGGCAGCGGGCTCCAGGGCGCCGACGACAGCTACCTCCGCATCAAGGGTCGACCTCGCTGTGGGGCCCTCGTTGATGAGCTCGAGCGGGAACACCCGGTGGTCGAAGCGCACCTGGTTTGCGAGCCCCAGCTCGTCGCGCACCCGGTGGAGGCGGGCCACAGCGACATGGGCCCAGGGGCAGGCCAGATCAGACCAGATGGCGATGGTACGGCGGGCGGGAGCTCTCATTGCCCGCGCACGCTACCTGCGGCCGCCGTGGCGGCCCGCAGTCACCGGCCCCCGTCACCCTCCTGGGTGGCCTCGTAGAGCCAGACCTGGCCCGTTGACCACACGTCCGAGTCGACCATGCGGGTATCGGCCAGGGCCTCCTCGACCTTGCGGCGGGCCGAGGCCACGTCCTCGGCGTCCACCGACAACTTGGCCTCCACCAAGACCTCGAAGCTGCGCTGCGGCTCCCGCACGATCTCCAACCGCTGGCCGTCCACGGCGTCGAGATACCGCTGGACGGTGGCGGTCCGGTCCCGAACGCTCTCCGCGCACCGCTCGACCATTCGCCGTCCGAGCTTGGTCACGCTGAACACACGCCGAGCTGGACCGGGTCCCATCGTCTCCCACTCGGGGTCCACCAAGCCGGCGTCCTCGAGCCAGTGCAGCGCCCGATAGGTCTGGGCCGGGTCGTCACGCTCGTAACCAAAGGGGCGGAGGCGGTCGACCAGGTCGTAGCCGTGCCCCGGGCGCTCGTAGACCAGCAGCAGGACGTAGAAGCGGAGCTGGCCTCGTGGGTGGCACAGCTCCTCCTCAACGTCGGGATCCTGGGATCGGGAGCCGCCTACCGCGGTGCGCGACCGCTTCGGTGCGCCCCTTGGGCCTGCGGGGTTGAGGGCGATGCGATAGGTACGCCGCCCTCGGACGTCCCGAACAATGGCGCCCTCTCGCTCCAGGCGCGTGAGCATGGCGTTCAGGGTGCTGAGGTCCTGGTAGCCCGCGGCTTGGGCCATCTCCCTCGTGATCCCTCGTCCTTCGACGCTTTCTACGCTCCCGCCCCGGCTGGCGAGAAAATCTAAGACCCGCTGGCGGCTCGACCCAGCCTCAGAAGCGGGCGTCAACGCTGACTTGCCCTTCCCTGGTCGCTTGGCCACGGGTTGCTTGACGAGGAGTCGCTGGGCGCACATAGTCGATCACCGACAATGGTAAGACCTTGCCCCAGGGGCCAGGTCAAGTCACCACACCGCACGAGACAACGACTCTCTACAGCTCGCTCATGCGGAAGAGGGAATGGAGGACGAAGCCAGAGTCCTCCAGGTGCTCCGGGCCGCCGGCCTCACGGTCGATGACGCACAACACGTCGGTCACCTTGGCCCCCCGTTCGCCGAGGGCGTGGCACGAGGTGAGCACCGCTCCCCCCGTGGTGACCACGTCCTCCACCACCACCAGACGGCGACCGTCGAGATCTCCCCCCTCCGCCAACCGTCTGGTGCCATATGCCTTGGCTTGCTTGCGAACGAAGAACGCCGGTAGTCCGGTGATCTGCGACAACATGACGGCCAAGGGGACGCCACCGAGCTCCAGGCCGGCCAGCCCCTCGGTGCCGGCGGGAACGAAGGGTGCCAGGGCCTCGGCGATGTCCCGCAACAGCTCGGGGTCGGACTCGAACAAGTACTTGTCAAAGTACTCACCCGTGATCGTCCCTGAGCGCAGCCGGAACTCGCCCACCAGGTGCGAGCAGTCATAGATGCGGCGGCCCAGCTCGGCGCGATCCATCGGATCCATTTTCGCGCCGAACGTCGGGCCGCGCCGCATCAGTCAACCTCGTAGCGGCTATTGATCACACGCACTCAATCGACGGTGCCGGTCGCCGCGCAACTGACCCCGGTGCCGCCGAGCCCGCAGTAGCCACCTGGGTTCTTGGCCAGGTATTGCTGGTGGTAGGCCTCGGCGTAGTAGAAGGGCGGTGCCTCCCGGACCTCAGTGGTGATGTCCCCGTGCCCCGACGCCGAGAGCTCCCGCTGGTAGGCGGCCAGCGAAGCCTCCGCGGCTTCTCGTTGGGCCTCGTCGTGCCAGTAGAGGGCCGAGCGGTACTGAGTGCCGAGGTCGTTGCCCTGGCGCATGCCCTGGGTTGGATCGTGGCTCTCCCAGAAGAGCCTGAGCATGGCTCCGTAGCTGGTGACCTGAGGGTCGAACACCACCAGCACCGCTTCAGTGTGGCCAGTGCGACCGCTGCAGACCTCGCTGTACGTGGGGTTCGGGGTATGGCCCCCGGCGTAACCCACGGCGGTGGTGTACACGCCATCGGCCTTCCAGAACCTCTGCTCGGCGCCCCAGAAGCAGCCCATGGCGAAAACAGCCCGTTCCAGACCCTCCGGAAACGGGGGGATGAGGGGATGGCCGTTCACGTGATGAGCCGCAGGTACCTCCATGGCCGCGGTACGACCCGGTAGGGTGTCTCCAGGGGCGGGCACCTCGGTCTTCCTCCTGGCAAAGAGCATGTTCGCAGCCTCTCATGTCCAGGGACCGTCATCAGGCCTGCTTTCGTTCGGTGCCGGGGAGACCGGTATCCTCGGCAGCGTGCGGGGGTCTTGGGGGCGGTCGGCAGGGCGCGTGGGCGTATCGCTGGTGGGACTGCTCGGGCTCGTCGCCACCTCACCTTTGGAGGCCCGGCCCTCGGACAACGGTGGTGCTCCCCCCCCGTCGGGATGGCTCGCCGAGCGGGTCCGGTTCGAGAACCTGGTTCCCGACGGTTTCCTCACCGCCGGCGACCTCGGCGACTACCGGGGTGCTCTGGAGCTGGTCGGGGTGGGCGGCGGGGTGGGCGTCATCAACGATGTGGGAGTGGAGGACTACGTGCGGGGCATCGCCGAGGTTCCCTCCAGCTGGCCCATGGAGGCCCTGCGGGCGCAGGCCATCGCCGCCCGGACCTATGCGCTCCACGAGAAGCGCAACCCCCCGCCATCGGCGGCCGGGGTCGGAGCCGACATCTGTCCCACCCAGTCGTGCCAGGTCTACGTCGGTCTGGCCAAGGAGCGTGCCGACGCCGGGGAACGATGGGTATCGGCGGTGGAGTCCACGCGGGGCCAAGTGCTCCTCAGGAAGGGGGCGCCCATAAAGGCCATGTACTCCTCCGGTGAGCTCGTGGCCCCGAGCGGACAGGGCGCCGGACGGCCGCCGGCGCCTGCCCGCCCTCCCTCGCCACCTCCCGGTGGCGCTCCGGCAGCCACGCCCCCGCCGACCAGCCCCCCGCCG
>JALZJC010000024.1 GCA_030859945.1 Actinomycetota bacterium
CGATGAGTTTCCCAAGTCAACCCCTATGCCGCGGATTTCTCGGATTTCTGTTCGGCGAGCCTCCTTTCCGCTCCGTGGTTGACCGGGTCGTAGGCGGTGCCGGTGTGCCAGCACGCCCACATGACGCGCATCCATGCCCGCATGAGGATGCGGACGGCGTGGGGGTGCCGCTTGCCCCGGGCCCGGGCGTCGGCGTAGAGCTGGGCGGCCCAGGGCGAGGCGTGTCGACTGTTGTCAGCGAAGGTGGTCAGTGCCTGGCGGGCCCGGGCGTTGGTCGCCCAGCGGAAGTTGACCGCCCGGCCCTTGCCCGACTCCTTGGTCACCGGGCTTGCTCCGACCTCGGCGCAGGCGTGCTCGACGTCGATGGCCCGGGACAGGACGGGGCCGACCTCGGCCACGATCTGGGCCAGGTTGACCTTGCCGATGCGGGGCATGGGCGCCAGCAGCTGGGCCTTGGCGTGCTCGAGAAGGGCAGCGCCCATGGCCCGGTCGAGGTCGGCGATGGTGGACAGCAGCGATCGCAGCAGCCGGACCTGAGCCCGCACCAGCTCGGCCAGCGTCTCGGGCGTCAGCGCCTGGGTCGGTTCGGGCGCGGCCCGCAGCCGCTCCAGGAGCTGGGCTGGGCTGCGCCGCCCGGAGTAGGAGTGGCGACGACAAAACATCTTCATCCGTGCCTCCCCCAGGCGTGCGGCGGAGGCCGGCGTGGGGTAGTCGTCGAGGTAGGCCAGGGCGATCTCGGAGTCCAGCCGGGCGAAGATCGTGGCTGCTCCGGGCCAGTGGCGGCCCAGCAGGGAGGCCAGCTGGTTGGTGGCCGCCACCTTGGCCTCGACGTGGTCGTCGCGCAGGCGGGAGAGGGCCTGCAGCTCGGCGGTGGCGGTGTCGAGGGGCTCCAGGCGACGCAGCCGGTGTCCGTCGGTGCGCAGGTAGTCGGCCAGCTTGAACGAGTCTCCAGGGTCGCTCTTGGCCCGGCTGGCGCCCCACCGGGGCCGTGCCGCGTTGAAGGCGTTGGGGTGGATAGGCACCACCGGGTGGCTTGCCGCCAGCAGCCGGTCAACCACCAGACCGCTGGTGGTCTCGATGGCCACCGGCAGGTCCTCGGGTCGGCAGTGGGTAGCCAGCCGCACGAGGGCGGCATCGATGCCGGCCGCGTCGTGGCGCAGCGCCCAGCGGTCGACCACCCCGCCGTCGTGGTCCATCACGGTGATGTCGTGGGTCTCCGACGCCCAGTCCCAACCGACGTACATGCTCGTCGTCTCCTCTCTCGTCGTGGTGTGGTTCACTCGCCGGTGTCGAGGCCCTGGTGCCGCTCGCTCACTGTTCGGCCCTCGGTCGGGCATGTTCCCAAGGGCGGTCTCGGGGCCTCGGCGCGTCGGGGGTGGCGGTACTCATCGTGGCTGTCGAGCAGCTCGCGACCTTGGCCATCCCCCGGGCGTCACCGAGGAGCAAGACCAACTCTTGAAGGACTCCTTCGTCGAGTGGTGGATGCCTCTATGGGGATGGTGCACCAGTGAGACGTCCCTCCTGTGCAGATCCGTTGGCCGCCTGTGGGCAGATTTGCTGGCCACGACCGGGCAGATCTCACGACCGTCACTGGGCAGATCTCAATGGCCCTTGACACCGATCCCCGTCGTTCGGGTCGCACGCGCCACTGCCAGATAGCGGCGGCTACCCCGCCCGCCGGCCACCCCTGCGCGCTGCGCGATAGCGGCACCTGTACGTTCACGCATAAGCCGAGTTCATGACAGGTGATCGGCGGGCCGCTGAGGTAGCCGCAGAGCCCACCGCGTGGTCGACCAGGACGGCGGCGCCCCCTCCGCTGCCCGGTCATTGAGCGGACGTAGTGACCTCGACCGCTGCCAGGGGCGTGCGACCGCTTCTCCGCCCGTGGAGCTGCGATGCTGCGCTGGAATGGCAGAGATCCCATCCAGCGCACTGCGTCGCTCGCTTCGGCTCGCCGGGCTGCCGGCAGCGTACGCCGGCCGTGCCGCGCTCGGGCTTGGCAAGCGCCTCGGTGGCCGGCCGGCGGAGTTGGTGACGGCGGAGCTGCAGGCGCGGACTGCTGCCCAGCTGTTCCAAACGCTGGGTGAGCTGAAGGGCGGGGCGATGAAGCTGGGCCAGGCGCTGTCGGCCATGGAGGCCGCCATGCCGGCGGAGCTGGCCGCTCCGTATCGCGATGCGTTGGAGCGGCTGCAGGAGGCGGCTCCGCCGATGCCAGCGGACGTCGTGCATCAGGTGCTCAACGACGAGTTGGGCGCCAGCTGGCGGCACCGCTTCCATTCGTTCGATGACCGGCCAGCCGCTGCGGCGAGCATCGGGCAGGTCCACCGGGCGATGTGGGACGACGGCACCGAGGTGGCCGTCAAGGTTCAATACCCGGGTGCCGCCAACGCGCTGCTCGCTGACGTCCGCCATCTCGACCGGTTGGTGCCCCTGGCGCGCTTCGGGGCCCCATACGTCGATCTTCCTGCGCTCTTCGCCGAACTCCGGGAACGGCTGGCGGAGGAGCTGGACTACGAACGCGAGGCCGCGACGCAGCGGGCGTTTGTGACGGGCTTCGCCGACGACGATGACTACGTCGTTCCCCGAGTCGTGGAGGCCACGCCGCGGGTGTTGGTCTCCGAATGGGCCGACGGCACGCCACTGACCGCCGTGATCCGGAAGGCCAGCAAGGATGTCCGCGACCGGGCCGGACTGCTACTACTGCGCCTGCTGCTCAGCGCCCCCGACCGCGCCGGCCGCATTCACGGCGATCCCCACGCCGGCAACTTCCGCGTCGACGCCCACGGGCGTCTGGTCGTACTCGACTTCGGTTCGTCCGAGCCTATGGCAGACGGGTGGCCGTCAAGGCTCGGGCGGCTGCTGCGCGCAGGCATCGACCGCGACGCCACGGTGCTGCACACGGAGGTGGTGGGGGCAGGGCTGATCACACCCGATGCGATCGACCCCGATCCGCTCCTGGTGATCGTGGACCCGTGGCTCGAGCCGCTACGCCGCGAACGCTTCCACTTCCGGCGCTCATGGCTGCAGCACGAGGTCCGTCGCTGGTCAGATCCCCGCAGTGCAGGCGTCCGCCTCCAGCGCAAAGTCCGCATCCCTCCCGAGCACATGCTCGTCCAGCGCGTCGCCTTCGGCCTGCTCGGCGTGCTCACGTCGCTGGACGCCACCGTGCCCGTGCGAGCGGAGATCGAGCGCTGGATCCCCGAGGTCGCATCACTGTAGCGAGCAGCGATCTGAGGCTCGGGGGGCGCCCGTGCATGGCCGCGCCATTGCCGGATCTCTGACCGGTCTGGCGAGTGTCTCCGGCAAACGGCATGCGCACCGAAGATGTTCGCGAGCGGGCGCATTCGGGCGCGTCCTGGACGAACGCGTAGCCTTCGGTCTGTGCCTCTGTTTCGGGTTGCGATGCGGGACTCGGCGAGGCTTGTTGAAGCCAGGGCGATAGGAACTATCAGCTAGTGAGCCCGCTGCGGCGGCCCCACGACTTCGATGCCGTAACGCTCGGCGATTGGGCCCAGTACCTCCGGCGAGGGGATTGTGAGGTCAGCGGGCGGGTTGTCGTCAATTGCCGGCTGCCCCAACTCCAGGGCGAAGTGCTCGAAGCCTGCAGGTGAGGCGAACACCAGCACCCGGGTCGGCTCTACGTCAACGGTAAAGGTGTGAGGGATGCCTCGTGGGGCGAACACGAAGGACCCTGCGGATGCCTCCAAGATCTGACCCTGATATTTCAGCCAGGTAGGGCTGCGTCGGCGGATTGACGCGACAAGTGCCCCGCCACCTGGAACGATGCGTAGCGACCAAGCAACACATCTCCAGACAGAGGAGCACCTGACAGGTGAACGCTACAGCGCTTCGTTTCGAGCTTGAAGACACCGTGGTGAAGCGGCCAGGACGAGCGATGGCAAACCCGCTCGTGGAGGCGAGCGAGGACTCGGTGACCGGGGTGGCCGGCATCACGCTGTGGGGCGGGCTGCTCGACCATCTCGGGTTGGTCGGCGAGGCCGACCGCCGGGGGCTGCGCCCGATCGGCCCGGGCGGCTACACCGGGGGCGAGTGCTACCGGGCGGTGGTGGAGCTTCAGCTGGCCGGGGGCGATTTCTTGTCGGACCGCTCCCTGCTGGCCGACGAGGCCACGCAGCGACTGCGAGGCGACCATGTGCTGCCCGGTCACACCACGCTGTGGCGGTTCTGCGCCGGTGCCGGCCTGGGCCGGGCCCAGAAGGCGGCGGCGGTGAACCGGGCCATGCTGCGCCGGGCATGGGCGTGTGGTGCCGCCCCGCCACCGGGGCTGTTGACCATCGACCCGGACGCCACGTGGATCTCGACCTACGGGCCGAACAAGGAGGGCTCGGCGTTCTCCTACAAACACGAGGTGGGAATGAGCCCGATGGTCGGGGTGTGCGGCGAGACCGGCGACGTGCTGGCCCTTCGGGCCCGGGGCGGGGCTGCCAACGCCGGGCGGGCCATGGGCTGCTTCATCGACGAGTGCGTGAGCGCCATCCCCGAGGGCTGCCGGGACGACTACCAGTTGTGGTTCCGGGTCGACTCGGCCGGCTACCGGAGCGACGTCATCGAAGCAGCCGAGCGCCACAACGCCGCCTTCAGTATCACCGCGAAGGGCTACCCCAACGTGCGAGGAGCCATCGAAGCGCTGGCACTGGACCCGACCACGGTGTGGGCGAAGGCCATCGGAGCCGAGGACGACAAGGGTTCGGAGGTGGCCGAGACCATGTTCGTCTTCGCCGGTCGAGACCTGCGCCTCATCGTGCGCCGTCAACCGACCCGACCTGGCGATCAGCTGAGCCTCGACGACCTCGACGGCTGGCGGTTCCACGCCATCATCACCAACATCCCGCCCATGCTCGGGACCGCCGCCGACGTCGAGCACCACCACCGCCTCCGGGGTGGCGCCCCCGAGGAGGCCATCCGCCAGCTCAAGGACGACTTCGGGCTCTGCCACGCCCCGCTCGAGAACTTCTACGGCAACTGGGTGTGGTGGCACGCCGCTGTCCTCGCCTACAACGTGGCCCGCTGGGTGCGGGTCCTCGCCCTGCCCACCGAGTTTCGGACCTGTCGAGGAAAACGGCTGCGACTGGCGTTCTTCAACGTCGCCGCCCGGGTCGTGAGTCACGCCGGCCGCCTGATACTGCGCTTGCCTCGGGCCTACGCTCGTGCAGCGGCGTTCATCGAGGCCCTCACCCGCATTCGCCGGCTGCCCGTCTTCGCCTGATCCGGCCAGGCAGACGCCTTCCCTGCCGGAGACAACCCACAGAGCAAGACTCCTTGACACAACGCGCCCCGACACCAGCTGGAGCTGCCTCGCCCCCGACAGGCACCGCAGACTCACCTATGGATCTTCCCCCCGGCCGCTGATCACCTCGCCTGAAATATCAGGGTC
>JALZJC010000034.1 GCA_030859945.1 Actinomycetota bacterium
GAAGGCCACCGACGTCGTCGCCGCTGTCAGCAGCGAGGCCAGTACGAAGAAGCGGCGCCCCCGGAGATCCCCCTGCAGGTTACGGCTGGCGAAGGACTGCACGACCAAGCCGACGCCCGTGGTGAGCAAGCCCAACACAGCGGTGACGCGAGTTGCATGCAGGCCAACGAGCGCATCGCCATCGCTCCCCTCGACCACGGCTTCGACCGGTCCGCCCATAGCCACGACGACCGCCACGACGATCGCCGCGGCGAACGCAGCAGAGGCCGCTCGTACCGCCCATCGGGAGGACCGCTCTCCGACCCTCACCGTGGGGGTCGACCAGCCCGCGGGGCGCGCGACGGCGATCGCCGCGGCGGCGATCGCGGGCAGTGCGGGGACAACCATCACCAACGTCTCGGGCGGCGTCATCTCGACAGAGGCACCCTACAGCCTGTCGCGAAATGCCGACCATCTCTGTATGAGAATCAGATGCGCCCGGAACGGTACTTTGCGGTGAGTGCGGCCCCGAGACCGTGGGAGGCCAGCAGTGGCGGGGTAGATGCCATGGGCCAACTCCCGCAGGGTCTGCACGGCTTCGTCGGTGTAGGTCTTGAGCTGGTCGATAAGGTTGGCCGCCTCCTCGGCTCCTGCCTCGGCGGCCATGGTTTTGGCCATGGCCAGGTTCATCTTGATGGCGACCAGCTGCTGCTGGGCTCCATCGTGGAGGTCGCGTTCCAGGCGGCGGCGCTCGTCGTCTTGCGCGCTGACCAGGCGCGGGCGTGAGGCCGCAGCTCCTCGACATGGCCCAGGAGCTCGGCGGTGAGGCGCACGTTGCGCAGCACCAAGCCAGCCTGAGCAGCCACGTCGGCGGGGAGCTTGTCGTCGGTCGGTGACACTGCCTCGCCCCGTGGCTTGATGATGGTCAGGGCTCCGAGAAGCTCATCGTGGTGGGTGACGGACAAGGCGCGGTCGGCCGAGGCAAAGGTCGGCAACTCCTCTCCGTGTACCTGCAGAGGGGAGTCGTCCAGCTCCTCCGCCGTAGGCCATGTGGCGACCGGCCGGAGCTCGGAGCCGACCCGTAGCCGCACCTGGGCCCGGGTGGCCCCCGGCCCTCCGACACAGGTTGGGCCAGCGACCCAGCAGCTCCTCGGGCGGTGCGGTCTCGCCCATGCGTGCCGAGAAGGCGGACAGCACCTCGTAGGGCGTAGCTCGTTCGCCGTAGAGGAGGCGGTTGGCGAAGCGTTGCACTCGGGCCCGGACGGGCTGGAAGATGACCGCCACGATGGCCGCGGCAGCCACCGACAGGGCCAGGTTGGGCTCGTCTCGGCGCCCAACGAGGGTTCCGACTCCGACAACCACGGCGACGTAGACCACCGTGATGAAGGCGGCCAGGGCGGCAAGGAAGATCGCCTTGTTGATGACGACCACGATGTCATACAGGCGGTACTTCAACATGGCCACGCCCATGACGACGGGGATGGCCGCAAAGGGCAACGTCAGGATGGCCAGTGCGAGCTCCTCTTGAGCCGCGCTGCTGACGGGCAGAAAAGCGGTGGGGACAAGGATGGTGGCAAGCTGGACGGTGGCGGCGAAAGCGAACCATTTTGATCTGCTCCCGCTCATCAGTCACCGCCCTTCGGTACCTCCCGCTGCGCTCGTGCCGAAGTGTGGCGGTCGTGGGATCCGTGGTCCAAGTGGCCAGCGCACGGGCTTGGAAGACTGCATCTCGGCACTCGTGATCTGGCGGCGAGGTGGCGAGCCCTATACCACCCGCCATTTGATTGGTGATTCGGGCGGGATAGCATCCAACCGGACCTCGAGGAGCCGGTCGATGCGCTTCGAGCACGTGATCGAGACCCACTTCCACGCCGACTTCCTCTCCGGACATCTGGAGCTGGCCGCGGCGACCGGGGCCGACATCTGCTACGGGCCCACTGCCGAGGCGGACTTCCCCATCCGACGCCTGGCCGACGGCGAGCGCATCACGCTGGGAGAGGTGGAGATCGAGGTGCGGGCCACACCTGGCCACACTCCCGAGTCAGTGAGCCTCGTGGTCTACGAGCACGGCGGCGACGAGGTGCCCTATGGAGTCCTTACCGGCGACACCCTCTTCATCGGGGACGTGGGCCGCCCCGACCTGCTGTCGGCCGAGGCGACGGCGGCTGAAGGATCGGCAGAGCGCCATGGCGCGCCAGCTGTACCGCTCGCTCCACTCCAAGCTCCTGACCCTGCCCGACGTCACCCGCGTCTTCCCCGCCCACGGGGCCGGATCGGCGTGCGGCAAGAACCTGTCCACCGAGACTCAGTCCACGATCGGTCAGCAGCGCCGGACCAACCACGCCCTGGCTCCCATGACCGAGGACCAGTTCGTGTCCGCCGTAACCGAGGGGCCAGCCCATCACGCCGCCCTACTTCGCCTTCGACGCCCGCCGCAACCGCGAGGCCCACCCCCTCCTGGCCGAGCACGACGAGCCCAAGGCTCTCACCCTCGACGATGCCCTGGTTTTGCATGGCGCCGGGGCCGCTGTGCTCGACACCCGCTCGCCCATGGACTTCGCCCGGGGTCACCTGCGTGGCTCGATCAACGTGGGCCTGGAGGGTCGCTTCGCCGAGTTCGCCGGCGACGTTCTGGGGGGACCCGACCAAGAGGTCGTATTGGTGGGCGAGTCCGACACCGGGCTGGCCGCCCGGGTCCGTCTCGGTCGGATCGGCTTCGACAACGTTGCCGGCCACGTCGCCGACCTGGCCCCGGCCCTCCTCCAGCGACCCGAGGTGGTGGAGCGCAGCTCGCGACTCACCGCCGAGGAGCTGGCCCGTCGTTTAGGCCAGCTGGCCGAGCTGGTGATCGTCGACGTTCGAAGCCCTGTTGAGGTGGCTGAGGGGCGGATTCCCGGGTCCCGGCACATACCGCTGCCCCGCCTCAGGGAGCGTTTGGAAGAGCTGGACCCGAACCGACCCACCGTCGTGTATTGCGCCGGCGGTTACCGTTCCTCCATCGCCGCCAGCCTGCTGGCGGCCTCGGGCTTTGTCGACGTCTCCGATCTCCTCGGTGGCTACGGCGCTTGGACGTCGCTGGTCCCGCCTGAGGCTCCTCACTGACCACGCCGGCGAGGTCGACGGTCGAGCGCGGCAGCTGCCGGTAGGTCTTGGCGAAGTTCACGTGCGCCAGATCGACCGCGCTCTGCCTCGGAGTCGGTGAGAAGCGGTCGACCAGCCAGGCGTAGAGGAACATCGGGAGTCGCGATGCCGAGCGCCTCGACGATGGCACCGAGGTGCTGCGCGCCGACCCGAGTGGTGCCTGCCTCCCACCGCACGTAGTTGCCGTACTCGGTCGCCTCCGCCGCGCCGAGCACGGTGAGGCCAGCGCCCTTGCGCGCCCGTCGGGCTGGCGAACTGCCTCTCCAGCGCCGTGAAGGGTCGATGATGGCCGGTGCCTCGAACGCTCGGTTGCGGCGGCCCACGTTGACCTGACGAACGATGCCGGCGGCTTCCAGTCGGGTCATCGCCTCGTTGGTCGCCTGGAAGCTGCGCCCGATGAGGTCGGCTGCGCTCGACACCGAGACGACCGGGGCGCCTGGCAACGCCCGATGAGCATGTCGGCTGCCGATCCTCTGCGGACGGTGCCCACTGCCGCTCGCCAGTCCTGCTGGATGGCTGCCACCCGTTCCTCGAACGCCAGGGCGTCATCGACCGCTCG
>JALZJC010000092.1 GCA_030859945.1 Actinomycetota bacterium
GCCGACGCCGACGCCGGCCGGCTCAGCCACCGGGTCCGAGCACCACCTGCACGGCCTGGTCCATCTCGGCCTCGCCGGCCACGTTGTCGAAGCGCTGGGTGATCACACCCGCTCGGTTGACCACGAACACCCACGGCTCCTGGGCGTCAGCGGTGCCGGGCGGGAAGATCCACTCCTTGGCCGCCTCGTTCACCTGGCCCTTCTCGAAGTCGCGCCACACCTCGAGGTGCACGAAGGCCATCTGGCTCCCATAGCGCTTGGCCAGGGCAGACACGGCATCGGTGATGGGGCCGCAGAAGCGGCTCTGGCAGTAGGTGGGAGTGGAGACCACCACCATGAGGGGTCGCCGGGCGGCGATGGCGGCGGCGACGGTGGTGGAGTGCAGCTCGGGGTCGGGGACGGGCTCGGCAGGCCCAGCTCGGGAGTCGATGGCCCGTGGGTCGGTGTCCGCGGCGCCGGGGAGGGGGTTCTGGGTCCGCGGGGCGGGATCCCCGACGGCGGGGACGGGGGAGTCGGCCAGCACCTCGAACGCCGAGGTGGCGGACTGGCGCCGGCCGTCGAGGGTTGCTGTGGCCCGGACCTCCCAGACCCCGGCCCGGTCGAAGCGAACGTCGGGGGCGGCGTACACGCCGGCGCCCTCAGAGCCCTCGACGTAGCGGGGACCGGGTGCTGCGGGGTCGAGCCGCTGGCCGGGGAGGGGCAGGAACGAGGCGGTGACGGTGGGGCCGGGCTCGGGTCGCTCGAGACGCTGCTGCCTGGTCCCCAGGAAGGAGAAGGCAAGCTCCGCCGTCCCGAAGGACACCAACTTGGTCTTGTCAGCGGCAAGCATTCCCACGATGAACCGCCCTCCCCGGCCGGCCACCACGTCGTAGCTGGCCACCTGGGCCACCAGGCCGGGGTCGCGTTCGCTCCCCTCGCCGCCCCCGACGTCTGGAGCGTCCGATGAGCCGCAGGCGGCGGTGAGGACGGCAAGGCCGGTCAGGGCAGCGAGCAAGGTGCGCCGGCGGCTACGGAGGGGCATCTCAGGTCCTTCCTTGGGGGCAGGGCGGGGGCCGGGCCTCGCCGACGGCGCCAATGGCGGCGCCGGCGGCGGCGACGAGTCCATCGAGTTCCGAAGCGAGGGTGGCGGAGGCCTGGCTCAAGCCTGCCTCCACCGCTTCCTTGGCTTCCAACAGCCGCGCCGACGCGGCCCGGTCCCGGGCCGCGGTCTCGGCCGCGAGCTCGTGGAGAGGCTGGTGAGCCTGATCGAAGAAAGCGTCCCTGGCCGCACCCACATCGCCCGAGCGGGCTGCGGAGCTGGTGTTGCACAGCCCGGCGTAGGCCCGACCGTAGCGGCCGCCGGGCGCGTCAGCGGGTGTCTCGGGACCATCGTCACCAATCATGGCCAGGACCAAGGCGCCCGCGCCCACCAGGGCCGCCAGACCGGCAACCAGTCCAAGGAGGCGCGACCGCCTCACGGTGTCACCAAGGCCCTGGACGTGGCTGCCCGGTACCAGGGCTGAAGGTACGGAGCAAACGGCGCCCAGCCTCGACGAGCAACGCCGGCGTTCAGCTCCTGCGGAACCGGTAGAGCCGCAGGCTGTTCGACACCACGGACACGCTGGAGAAGGCCATGGCCGCCCCGGCAACGATCGGGTTGAGGGCACCCACCACGGCCAGCGGGAGGGCGGCCAGGTTGTAGCCGAAGGCCCAGCCCAGATTCTGCAGGATGGTCCGGAACGTCCGCCGCGACAGCTGGATGGCGGTGGCCACACCTCGGAGGTCACCGGACAGCAGGGTGATGTCGGAGGACTCGATGGCCACGTCGGTGCCCGAGCCGATGGCTATCCCCAGGTCCGCCCGGACGAGTGCGGGGGCGTCGTTGATCCCGTCGCCCACCATGGCCACCACGCGGCCCTCCTGCTGGAGGCGGTGGACCTCGTCCGCCTTGTCGGCGGGCAGCACCTCGGCCAGCACTCGGTCGATGCCCACCTGCTGGGCGATGGACGTGGCGGTGCGGCGGTTGTCCCCGGTGATCATGACCACCTCGATGCCCATGCTCCGGAGCTCGGCCACCGCCGCGGGCGCCTCTGCCTTCAAGGTGTCGGCTACGGCCAGCACGCCTCGAGCCCGGCCGTCCCATCCGGCGAAGATCGCCGTCTTGCCCTCGCCCTCGAGGCGCTCGGCGTGCTGGTCGAGGTCAGTGCAGCCCGTAAGGCCCGCCTCCTCGAGCAGCTTGGCTCGGCCTACGTGGACGACGACGCCGCTGACCGAGCCCCGTACCCCATGGCCCGTCACGGCCGCGAAGTCCTGAGCGGGGGGTAGCGAGCCCAGTCGCTCCCGGCAGGCGTCGACCACGGCCCGGCCCACCGGATGCTCCGAGCCGGCTTCCACGACCGCAGCCCGGAGCAGCACCTCGTCCTCCTCCTCACCGGCCCCTGCCACCACGTCGGTGAGCTCCATGGAGCCCTTGGTGAGGGTGCCCGTCTTGTCGAACACCACGGTGTGGATGCGCTTCGAGCGTTCGAGCACCTCACCGCCCTTGATGAGCACACCCATGGCCGCGCCTCGGCCGGTCCCGACCATGATGGCCGTCGGCGTGGCCAGTCCCAGAGCGCACGGGCAGGCGATGATCAGCACCGTCACCGCTGCCACCAGCCCGCCGGTGGCGTCCCCGGCCAGCGCCCACCAGCCCAGGAAGGTCAGGGCGGCGAGGGCCAGCACGAAGGGAACGAAGACGCCGGAGATGCGGTCGGCCAAGCGCTGCACGGGTGCCTTGGTGCCCTGGGCCTCCTCGACCAGTCGCACGATCTGGGCCAAGGCGGTGTCGGCGCCGACGGCGGTGGCCCGCACCGTGAGCACGCCCTGGGCGTTGATGGTGGCACCGGCCACGGCGTCTCCGGGACCCTTGTCGACGGGCACCGACTCCCCGGTGAGCATGGACTCGTCCACCGCCGAGCTGCCGTCGATCACTTCGGCGTCCACCGGAACCTTCTCCCCGGGGCGAATCCGGAGGAGGTCGCCGACCCCCACCTGCTCCGCTGGCACCATGTGCTCCTGGCCATCGGTGATCAGGCGGGCCTGCTTGGCGCCCAGCTCCAACAGCTTGCGGATGGCGCTCGACGCCCGGCCCTTGGCCCTGGCCTCGAAGTACCGGCCCAGAAGTAGGAAGGCGATGATGAGCGCCGAGGTGTCGAGGTAGTGGTCGCCATGGGGCGGGCCCAGGGCCACCTGACAGGCCGAGAAGGCGAAAGCCGCCAGCGTGCCCATGGCGATGAGGGTGTCCATGCTCGCCTGCCGGGCACGAGTCCGAAGCGCCGCCTGGTGCAGGAAGGGGTAACCGGCCCAGAACTGCACCGGCACGGTGAGAGCCAGCGCCGACCAGCGGGCCCACGGCTCGTGCATGAAGAACATCGACAGCACGAGGACGGCGAGGCCCAGCGGCCAGGCCACGAGCACCCGGCGCAGCCACGTCCGCTGCAGCTCGGCCTCGGTGTCCACCTCCTCGACGGCCGCCGCCGGCTCGGCCGGGGCCAGGCCGTAGCCGATCTTGCCGATGGCCGCCACGAGGTCCCCGACGTCCACCTGGCCGGGGTCGAGCACAACGGTGGCCCGCTGGGTGGAGAAGTTGACACCGGCGTGCTGGACGCCCTCTTGGCGGGCGAGGACCTTCTCGACTCGGGCCGCGCACGAACCGCAGGTCATGCCCGAGATCGACAGCTCCACCTCGGTCGTCTGGCCGGCGGATTCCCTGGAGGCTGCCTCGAGTTGTCGGCTCATCACCCCGCCTCCTTGCTACTCAGCTCCAGCTCGGGCCCGGGCCCGGTGGCGGTGTGGTCGTAGCGCAGCGCCTCCATCAGCTCGTCGACGATCTCGTCCGTCCGCCCAGCCACCATGGCCGCCGCCACGCAGGTCTCCAGGTGGTTCCGGAGCACGATCCGGCTCGCCCGCTCGAGGGACCCCTGCACGGCGGAGAGCTGTTTCATCACCTCGGGGCAGTAGGTGTCCTGCTCGACCATCCGGATGACGCCGTCGAGGTGGCCACGGGCCGTCTTCAACCGGTTGAGGATGGACGTCCGGTGCTCTGTCTTCATGCTGACAGCATATCCCACCCCACGTGGGGTGCCCAGCGGGTTCTTGACGCTGGGCAGGCGTTGGTTTCGGCTTCTCGTGCGGCGTCTGCAATGCTGGTCGGCGCACGGTGGCCGTAGCTCAGCCAGGTTAGAGCGCCAGGTTGTGGCCCTGGAGGTCGGGGGTTCAAGTCCCCTCGGTCACCCTCGTACCCGCCGGTAGGATGCGGTGTTCGCGCCTCTAGCTCAACGGCAGAGCAACGGACTCTTAATCCGCAGGTTCAGGGTTCGAATCCCTGGGGGCGCACTCGAGCCGCACTTTGGCTGACCAGTCAGATGCGGCGGGCACACTCGGGCGGAACGAATGGTCATCTGGCGGCTGCCGTGGTTTCCGCGTCGGTGCGGCGGAGGACGAGCAGGTGGGCGGGTTTCGACGAGAGCCACACCGAATAGGGCACCTTGCGCATCAGGTCGTAACCGGGCAGTGGCTCGGTGGAGATCACGTAGGCGGGATCGGTGTCGGGGGCGAAGAAGTTGACCCACCACGTTCGGTTCGAGTTTGGCGGGGGGTTCTCGGGCCTGTCGTCGTACAGCTTCTCGCCCGTCCACTGCGCCCCGGCGTCGAGGCGCGTTTTGGGGATCCCGGAGCGGTGGAGCTCGTCGGCCAGCTCGTGTACCCGGCGCTGGAACACAAGGTAGTCACGGGTCCCGACCACGGACACGACACCGAAGGCAGCGGCGAAGGCCCAAGCCGGCCACAGTGCAGGGCCATGCCACTCGGCGACGGCCCAGAGGGCAAGACAGACGCCCAGAGGCAACAGCGGTAGCAGGTAGCGGTCGAGCGACAACGCCAGCACCCCCGCCGGGAAGGGGATGCGGTAGTGCAGCGAGGGGGGGATCGCTCCCACCGCCTGCCAGGCCGCCACCGCCAGGACCAGGCCCCCCACGCCCCGGCCTGGTTGCCCTCGCCCGGCGCCCGCCCGCCCCAGGAACCGGTGACCGAGGAGGTAGCCGAAGACCACGGTCGACGCCGCGGCCGCTCCCGTCAGGCATTTCTCGAATGTCTCCCCCGTGATCGTTGGTCGCCCGCCATGGAGATCGCTGGGGCCAAGTCCCCAGGGGGCGAGGAACTGGGGGACATAGGGCATGTAGAGAACGTCGGCGGCGAAGATCAGCAGGCCGATGACCACGACCCCAGCCCACGCCGCGCCCACGAGCCAGGCTCGCCAGGAGCGCGACACCAGCGACCTTCCTGCGCCCACGACGGCGGCGACAGAGACCGGCAGCACGAACAATCCGATGTACATGGCCTCGACGAACACCATCCGGGCAGTTATGTCCGCCATGCCGTTCCAACCCGACCGCCCGATCTCCACGAAGAGGTTGCGCTGCGCGCTTGGCACGCCGTGAACGAAGGTGATCCAGAGGTAGTAGCAGGAACAGGCCACGGCAGGAATCCCGGCCACTCGGGCGGCGGTCCGCAGGCCCGGCCCGTCCTGGCGCAGCCGGCCACTCAACACCAGCCAAGTGAGCACAGCCACGGGGATGAGCACACCCTGCTGGCGAACCAGAAAACACATGGCCGCCACCACCGAGCCGGCCAGCGTGAACGCCGTCAGGCTCCGCCCCTCCCCCCGGGCATACAGGTACGTCGACAGCACCAGGAGAGCGGTGAACTGGGCGTCGCTCATGAAGCTGAACTCGAGGACGTAGGCCAGAGGGGCGAACAACACCAGGGCGGTGGCGAGTGCCGAGGCTCCCGGTTTCACGCCCAGTTCCCGGCACAGCCCATAGGCCCCTAGGCCGCCGAGGGCCGAGAGCACCAACGTGGAGACGCGGAGCACGCCCGGGGTGAGCCCGAACGGCGCCGCGAACAGGGCGCCCCAAACGACCTGGAACACGCCTGTGGCCACGGCCAGGTTCATGATTCGAAGCTCGTGGTCGTGCAGGAGGATCCTGACCGACCGGGCGTACAGCCAGTCGTCGGCCACCCACACGGGCGCCAGGGTCGGCACTATGAGGGCGGTGCCGGCAAAGAGGACCAGCACGGCGATGACGAGCCAATGCTCTCGGGCACGGCAGAGGAGCCACGGGGTGGCGGCCATCACGCTCGCCGGCCGGCCACCGGGGGACCTGTCAGCGGAACCGGCGAGGGCAGTCACGTTGGGGGCGCGGTGTCCCTACCTCGTACACCTCCCACTCATCGGCGCGGGCTACGAGTCGGCGGGGCAGGTCGACCGACATCGGTGGCGGATCACCGGTAGGGGAGAACACGAGGGCGTCACCGGTTACCTGCGTGCGGATACTGGCTATCGGAAGACCGAGGATCCAGGCCAGCTCCGTCAGGCCTGGGTGCCTGATCACGAGGGGACGGCAGGCGACCCAGTCGGCACCCCCGGCCCGCTGCACCGCCACCTCGAGCCCGGCCGCAGAGCGCTGCCAGGTCCGGGCCGTGCGCGCCTGGCCGAGCAGGCCCTTGACCGGCTCCACCCCGGATGCCAGCAGCGCCATGACCAGCGCCGCCGCCACACCGAACATGGGAAGGCCCCGGCGGACGAGGGGGCCCGTGATCTCGGCCGCACCGACGGCGCCGAGGACGCATGTGAGCGCCGCGGCCGGCACCATGAAGCGGGGCAGACCTGTGTAGCCCCCGGCGACGGTCATCGTGGCGACCAGCGCCACCCAGGCCAGCACGCCCGCGCCGAGCACTACCAGCGTCCATTGACGGCGCCGGGCGGCGAGGGTGACCGCAGCGACGGCCAGCAGGAGAAGCACCAGCGGCACCAGGCCGTAGGCCCGCTTGAGCACCTCGAGCACCGGGTTGGCGATGAAGGCGGCTGTCCTCGCCTCGGTGCTCGCTCGGGCCACCACGGCACCGCGGAAGGGATCACCCGAGGTCATCCAGTCGGGCACAAACCAGAGCACCGGCAGCGCAAGGGCGAGCCCGCCCACCGCTCGCCTGTCGACGGACCTGGTGTGCCATGCCCATGCCCCGTACATGGCGACGAAGGGCCACGTCTCGGTACGCAGGAGGGCGGCGGCGAAGCCGAGGGCCAGAGCCTGACCGGGTCGTCGGGCGAGATGGCGGTCGATGGCCGCCAGGGTCAGGGCGACGAGCGGCCCGAGCTCACCACCGAATGCCAGCTCCTGGAACCACCCGGGCACCAGGAGTACCGCCACCGCGGCCAGCACTCCCGTCGGAGGAGACCCGAATCGCCTCCCCAGGCGATAGGCGAGAACGATGGCCAGGAGGCCGGCGGCTCTGGCGATGACCAGCCACCCGGCGGGAGCGGCGTCACCGAACAGCGACAAGGGAGTGGTGAAGAGCACCGGAAGGGGCTTCCACGACGGCCCGTCGATGGTGCTGAGGCCCACGTCGGCATGGGTGATCTCACGGCCCCAGATGGTCCAGGCGAAGGGGTCGAAATGGGGAATTGCGGACACCAGGAGCGAGAGGGCGGCCAGGGCCAAGCACGCGCCCAGGCAGGCGATTGGCATCCCGATACGAGTCCGCTCGAGGGGAGCTGGCGGCGATGTCGAACCGGCGCCGGAATGACGGGGTTCGGGGCCGGCGGATGTGAGCGAGCGAGAGACCGACGCCTGGTCGCGGGGCTCGGGAGGTGGCTGTCGTCCGAGTCCCGTGTTGCCCTGCTTCCTCACGGTGCGACCCCGGGTCTTGACAGGAAGTATGCGATCCGGCCGCCGATCACGGTGGTCGCCTCGGCCCACGCTAGGCAGCGATCACCCCTGACGCATTGGACAGGCTCGAGGGCGCTCAGGGTTGGAGGACGACCTTGATCGCCCCGTCAAGCTTCTTCTGGAAGATGTCATAACCACGGGGGGCCTGCTCGAGGGGCAGACGGTGAGTGGCCAGGTGCTCCACGCCGAGCGGGTCGGCTTCATCGGTGACGAGCGGCATCAGGTCGTCGATCCAGCGCCTGACGTGAGCCTGACCCATCCTGAGCTGGACCCCCTTGTCGAACATCCGAAGCATGGGAAGGGGATCGGCGCTGCCGCCATAGACACCGCTGATGGAAATGGTGCCCCCACGGCGCACGGTCTCGATGCAGAGGAGCAGGGCAGCAAGCCGGTCGACGCCGGCCTTCTTCATCACGCTCGAGGCCACGGAGTCGGGGAGGAGCCCCACAAGCTGGTGGGCAGCTCTGGCCGCGGTGGAGCCGTGCGCCTCCATGCCGACGGCGTCGATGACCGAGTCCGGCCCCCGGCCCATGGTCATCTCCCGGATGGCGCCCGGGATGTCGTCATGCTGCTCGCTGTCCAGCACCTCGACACCACGACGGCGAGCCATCTCGATCCGTTCGGGGACGAGGTCAACGGCGAAGACCCTGGCGCCGCGGTGCAGCGCGATCCGAGCGCTCATCTGCCCGATCGGTCCCAGCCCGATGACCGCCACGCTGCCGCCGTCGGGTATCTCCGCGTACTCAACTGCCTGCCAAGCGGTGGGCAGCACGTCGGACAGGTAGAGAAAGCGCTCGTCGGCCGGCCCCTCGGGCACCTTGATGGGACCGAAGTGGGCTTGGGGAACGCGCAAGAGCTCGGCCTGCGCGCCCGGCACCTGGCCGTAGAGCCTGGTGTAGCCGAACAGCGCCGCCCCCATTCCCTCGTCGCGCACCTGGGTGGTCTCGCACTGGGCGAAGAGCTGGCGCCCGCACATCCAGCAGTTCCCGCACGCGATGTTGAACGGGATCACCACCCGGTCTCCGGGGCCGATGTGGGCGACCTCGGTGCCCACCGCCTCGACGATCCCCATGGGCTCGTGGCCCAGGATGTCCCCTGCGTCGAGAAAGGGACCGAGCAACTCGTAGAGGTGCAGGTCCGAGCCGCAGATGGCCGTCGAGGTGATGCGCACGATGGCGTCGGTCGGATGTTCGATGGCCGGGTCCGCTACGGTGTCGACGCGGACGTCTCGTTTCCCGTGCCATGCGACGGCCCTCATCGGGGACAGGGTATCGCCGCCGGCCGACCGGTCCGGAACCCGCCCCGAGGTCTCGGCTGTCGTCCACCCCGTGCAATGGCTGGTGCGTGTTTAAGGGAACTTCGACAATGCCGGAAACACTGAATTAACAGGGGCCGATTTGACACTGCGGGTGATTTCAGCGGACACTCTTTGGGGACCAAGGTTCAACCTGTAGCCATTATGTGTGGAATCGTCGGAATTTACGGGCATCAAGACGCGGAGTCCGGGCTCCGGATGCTCCGCCGCCTGAGACACCGGGGACCGGACGGCCAAGGCGCCGTCGCCCTCGATTCGGCCTGGCTGGGTCATCGTCGCCTTTCCATCGTGGACACGGGTGGTGGTCGCCAGCCCCTCGCCACCGAGGACGGGCGGATGCATCTGGTGGGCAACGGCGAGATCTACAACCACGAGGAGGTCCGCCGCACGCTCGAAGGCGTGAGGTTCTCCACCGACTCCGACAACGAGGTGGCGCTGCACCTCGTGGAGCGGCACGGGCCCGGGGCACTCCGCCAGCTGGCGGGAATGTTCGCCTTCTTGATTGCCGGTAACGGGGGCTGCTTCGTGGCGGCGCGAGATCCGGTTGGCATCAAGCCGCTGTACTGGGCGCAGCGAGATGGGCAGGTGCGGTTTGCCTCGGAAATCCGGGCCTTCGACGCGAATTGGCACAGCGAAGTGGAGCTGTTCCCTCCTGGCCATTATTGGACACCGCAAGAAGGGCTCGTGCGCTTCGCCACGCCGGTGCCGGCAAGCCTCGGGGAGCGGTTCGCGCCGCCGAACGGTCCCGATGCCGAGCCGCCGCCAGGTCTGGTGGAGGAGCTGCGCTCGAAGGTGGAGGTTGCCATCGAGCGCCACCTGATGGCAGACGGGCCCGTGGGTGTCTTCCTGTCGGGAGGGCTCGACAGCAGCATCGTGGCCGCTGTGGCCGCCGAAAAGCTGCGACAGGAAGGCAAGACCCTTCAGACCTTCGCCGTCGGCTCGAAGGACAGCGCCGATCTCGAGCTGGCAAGGATCGTGGCCGAGCACCTTGGCACCGAGCACCACGAGCGGGTCTTCACCGCCGAGGAAGCGCGCGCCATCCTTCCCGAGGTGGTGCGGACCATCGAGTCCTACGACCCCTCGCTGGTCCGGAGCGCGGTCCCGAACTACTTCCTCTCGGAGATGGCGGCCAGCAGCGTGAAGGTCGTCCTCACCGGGGAGGGGGCGGACGAGCTCTTCGCCGGCTACGAGTACCACCGGGCCATCGAGGGCCACTCCGACCTGCACGACGAGCTGGTGCGCACCGTCGAGAGCCTGCACGGCCTCAACCTCCAACGCTGCGACCGGGTGACGATGATCCACGGGCTCGAGGCCAGGGTGCCCTTCCTCGACCTGGACGTGATCGCCTTCAGCCTGGCCATCCCTGCGGAGTGGAAGCTGCAGCCCGAGGGCAGGCCCGAGAAGTGGCTACTCCGCCTGGCCTTCGAGGGAACCGTCCCTGATGAGGTGTTGTGGCGCGAGAAGGCGGAGTTCGGCGACGGCTCGGGCGCGGCACTGGCTCTCATCGACGAGGCCTACGGCGACGGCAGCGGTAACGGCGACGGCCCCGGTGACGGCGGTGCCGTCGACGGCGACTCTGGTAACGGTAGCGAACCACTGCTGCGCTCCGACGAGGAGGCGGCCTACTACCGCATCTTCCGAGACCACTTCGGCGACGTGTCGCCCGAGCGCACCATCACCCTGTTCGCTACGGCCTGACCGCGCCGCCGCGGGGACGGGCTCGTCCCATCACCAGGCGCAGGCCGGTGACCATGAGACCCCTGTGCTCACCGGCGAGCCCCTCCAACGCGTCCGTGGCCGGCGCTTCGATCTCGATGATGGCGGCCCGCATCCGTCCCCGCAGCCGTCCGAGGATGGCCACGGGGCCGTCACGGTCCTGCACGCAGCACAGTGGAACCGCCACCGGCATGGCTGGGCCGTGGGGATGGCCTCGGACCTGAAGATCCCTACCCTCCCATCGGAGCGAGGCCCCGCCCGGGTCCTTCGTCCAGCGCAACGCCGACAGCTCCTTCGGGAAGCCCCAGTAGAGGCGACCGCCCGATCGAGACTCGGCTGAGTCCACCACCATGGTGGTTACGCACAAGCCGGGCCAAGGGCCGATGCGAGCCGGTCTGCCCACGGCCAGTTCCAGGTAGGCGCCCACTGGAGAGGTGTCGTACCGGGCGGCGACGACGAGGGACGGTCCGGGAAGCGGCGCTCCAATGGGGAGTGGCTCACGGTGATGGGTGTGGACGAAGGCCGCCATGCACTTACCCGACAGCGACCAGGGCGGGCCGGGGACCGTCATCGCCGAGAAGGTACCGGGCACCGGCGCATAGGATCATCCGGCTGGTTCCTCGGCCAGCGCAGGCCCCCGAGGAGGAAGGGAGTCACGAAGTGGCTGAGCGGACCCTGGAGCGCGTCCCACCCGGCGCGGACCACGCGGTGCCATCGGGCCCGCCCCCGCCGCAGCCTCGCGGCCCGCTCAGCGCCCATGTGCTCGAGCACCTGTTACAGGCTCCCCACGAGGTACCCCCGCCACCGCCGTTCGAGGACGACCCGCTGTGGGGTGACGACGCCCAGCTGGCCCTGTACTGCTGCTACGAGCTGCACTACCGCTCCATGGCGCGGGTCCATGAGGGCTGGGAGTGGGAGCCGTCGCTGCTGGCCCTGCGGCGGACCCTCGAGACCGCCCTCGAGGACCGCCTACGTGAGGAGCTCGGGCTCGTTCCCACGCCTCCCGACGTGGAGATGGCGCTGCGCCAGGCCATCGAGGACGGCAGCGGGCGGTCTCTTTCCGCCTACCTGAGAGACGAGGGCACGCTCGCCGACATGCGCGAGTTCGCCGTACACCGCTCCGCGTACCAGCTCAAGGAAGCGGACCCCCATACCTGGGCCATCCCCCGCCTGGCGGGCGGGCCCAAGGCGGCCATGTTGGAGATCCAGTTCGACGAGTACGGCGGAGGTGTGGAGTCCGCCATGCATTCCACGCTCTTCGCCGTCACCATGGCGGCGCTGGGCCTGGACAGCTCGTACGGCGCCTATTTGGACCTGTTGCCGGGCGCCACGCTGGCCACCACCAATGTGATCTCGCTGTTCGGCCTGCACCGGCGCTGGCGGGGTGCCCTGGCCGGGCACCTCGCCGCCTTCGAGGCCACGTCGGTGACGCCGATGGCCCGCTACCAGGAGGCATTGCAGCGGCTGGGTATCGGCTCGGAAGCCCAGCGCTTCTTCGAGGTCCACGTGGACGCCGACGCTCACCACGAGATCGTCGGCTTCAAGGCCCTGGTCGGAGGGTTGGCCGCCGCCGAGCCCGAGCTGGCGGCCGACATCGTGTTCGGGGGCCGGACCATGATGCTGGTGGAGGAACACTTCGCTCACCACCTGCTCGACGCCTGGAGCACGGGTGGCACCTCCCTGCGGGCTCCGCTCCCCGCCGCGGGGTTGAGCCCCATCTGACGGGGAGGGCGAGATCACCGGCGGGCAGCTGACCTACGTCGTGCCCCTCCGTCGCTGGCGCGCCGACCCCGACGACGAGCTGATCGGCTACCTCGGATGGCTCGGGGACCGCGTGGAGACGATCGTCGTGGACGGCTCCGGACCTGAGGTCTTCGCCGCTCACCGCCGGTCGTTCGGCTCCCTCGTCACCCACGTGCCTGTCGATGCCGACCTGACCGGGCGCTACGGCAAGGTCAACGGCGTGGTCACCGGCGTCCGAGCCGCCGGCCGAGAGGGGGTGGTCATCGCCGACGACGACGTCCGTTACGACGCAGCGGGTCTCGAGCGGATGGCGACGTTGCTCGACGCCGCCGACCTGGTGAGGCCCCAGAACTACTTCGAGCCCCTGCCCTGGCACGCCCGTTGGGACACGGCCCGGACCCTGGTCAATCGGGCCTTCGGAGCCGACTACCCCGGCACGCTGGGCCTGCGACGCTCCCTGCTGCTGGACGTTGACGGGTACGACGGGGACTGCCTGTTCGAGAACCTCGAGCTGATCCGCACCATCGAGGCCGCCGGCGGGCGGGTAGTCAGCCCGCTGGACTTCTACGTACGTCGGTTGCCCCCGCCGGCCAGCCACTTCTGGTCGCAGCGGGTCCGTCAGGCCTACGACGACTTCGCCCTGCCGCCCCGCATGGCTGTCGAGCTGGCGGTGGTGCCCGGCGTCGCCGTGCTACTGGCTCGGCGCCGGCCGAGAGCCCTGGCCGCTCCGGCCGTGCTCGCCATGGCCATGGCGGAGGTGGGTCGTCGGCGAGCGGGAGGAGCTCGCGTCTTCCCGGCCACCTGCTCACTGCTGGCGCCGGCGTGGCTCGGCGAGCGGGGGGTGTGCGCCTGGCTGGCGGTGTGGAACCGCCTGGTGTTTGGAGGCGTGCCCTATGCCGGCACGGTGCTGTCCAAGGCCGCCAACTCCCGGCGAGCGCTGGAGCGCCGCCTGGCTCCGGCCGGGGTCGGGCCAGTCGCCGAGCCGGAGCTCAGCCCGGAGTCTCGAGCTCGATGCGCCGGGCCATGTCCAGATCCTTGCCGGTGATGCCGCCGGCGCTGTGGGTGACGAGCGCCACCCGTACCTTGTCGTAGCGGATGTCGAGGTCGGGATGGTGGTTGGCCGCCTCGGCGATGGCGGCCAGGGTGTTGACGAAGCCGACGGCGGCCAGGAAGGAAGGAAGCGAGAACTCCTTCACGAGGGCCCCGTCCTGCACCGCCCAGCCGGGCAATGACGCCAGAGCGGCCTGTACCTCGTCCTCAGGAACCGTGCTCACCCTTCTTCCCCTCTTCTTCGTCGAGCGGCGGGGGCGGGTGGAGCGCTGGGTCGTGCTCCTCGGCCCAGTGGTACTCGAGCTCGGTCTTGTTCCTGAATGCGAGCCCACACGAGGGGCAGTGGTGAACGTTGGCCATACGACCATTGTGACCGGGTTGTAGCCAGGAGGCGACGGGTATAGGAAGGTGGCACGCGGCAAAGGAGAAGAGATGTCCGATCAGAGCACGCAGCCCGAGGCCGAGCCCACTGGTTCCAGTGATCATTCCCAGCATCGGACCCCGGCCGGGGAGGGCTCCGAAGCACCGTTGTCCGAGCACGAAGGCGGCCCCGCGGAGATGTCGCTCTACGACGGCACCGGCAACGAGATGACAGCCGTGCTGACCGAGGACGAGGAGGGCATGCCCCGCCAGGGCACCGGCGAGGATACCGAGGCGGCGATCAAGGATGCCAAGGACCCGGGCGAGCCCATCAGCCCGGGGTTCGATGGTGAGATGTAATGAGGATGTCATTTGACATCGATGGCCACCCATCTTCGTTGCTCTGGCTGAGCTCCCGGCCGGAGGTGTGACAAGGTCGGCACCGCCGGCCTCGTTCTGGCGCCCTTAGGCTCCCGTGCGAGTCGTCGTCACGGGCGCCACCGGCAACGTCGGAACCAGCCTGGTCCAGGCGCTGTCCACCGACCCTGGCGTGGAATCGGTCGTGGGCCTGGCTCGCCGGCTGCCGGGTCTGGAGGTGGCGAAGACCGAGTGGGTCGTGGCCGACGTGGTCCACTCGGACCTGGCCCCCCTCTTCATGGGGGCCGATGCCGTTGTGCACCTGGCCTGGTTGATCCAGCCCAGCCGGGACCTTCACGCCGTCCACCAGACCAACGTCATCGGAAGCGAGCGCGTCTTTCGGGCCGTGGCCGACGCGGGGGTGAAGGTGTTGGTCTACGCCTCCTCGGTGGGGGTCTACTCACCCGGCCCCAAGGACCGCGCCGTCGACGAGCAGTGGCCCACCGACGGGGTGGCGACGAGCTTCTACGCCCGGCACAAGGCCGAAGTCGAGCGCCGGCTCGACCGCTTCGAGGCGGAGTTCCCCGATGTGCGGGTGGTTCGCCTGCGGCCGGGCCTGATCTTCAAGCGAGAGGCCGCTTCCGGCGTCCGCCGTGTCTTCCTCGGCCCCTTCGTGCCCACCCGCCTGGTGACACCGAGGTTGATACCGGTCGTTCCCGGCGTGGACGGCCTGCGCCTCCAGGGAGTGCACTCGGCAGACGTGGCCGACGCCTACCGGTTTGCGCTCACGCGGGACGTGCGCGGCGCCTTCAACATCGCCGCCGAGCCGGTCCTCGATCCTCCTCAGCTGGCCCGGCTGCTCGGGGCCCGGACGCTGCCGCTCCCCGCCGCAGCCCTGCGTGGCGCGGCCTGGCTGTCCTGGCGCCTCCGGGCTCAGCCCACGCCACCGGGATGGGTGGACTTGGCGCTGGCCGTGCCCGTGATGGACGTGAGCCGGGCTCGCCACGAGCTGGGGTGGTCGCCGCGCTTCGACGCCGGCGAGGCTCTGCTCGAGCTTCTCGACGGCATCCACCAGGGGGCGGGCATCGACACGCCGCCGTTGTCGCCGATGACCGGCGGTTGGCTGCGCCGGCGCGAGCTGCGCACCGGCGTGGGGGCGACATCGACCTGAGGGTCAGCCTCCGCCCATGTGCTCCACGGTGGCGGTGAGCTCCTCCACCACCTCGGGAAGCAGCTCGACGCCCAGCCCCGGCGAGTCGGGCACCCGGAGGTGGCCGTGTTCGAGGACGAATGGCGGTGTGATATCGGTGCGGTAGTAGCGATCCGAGGCCGAGAGGTCTCCGGGAAGGGTGAATCCCGGCAGGCTGGCCAGCGCCACGTTGGCGGCGCGTCCGAGGCCGGTCTCGAGCATGCCCCCGCACCAGACGGGGACGCCGGCTGCGACGCAGACGTCGTGCACCCGTCGGGCTTCGAGGTACCCGCCAACGCGGCTGGCCTTGATGTTCACGATGGCCGCCGCCCCCGAGGCGATGGCGAAGGCCGCCGCCGCCGCCGAGGTGATGGACTCGTCGAGGCATATCGGAGTGCGGAGCTGGGTGGCCAGACGAGCGTGGGCGCCAAGGTCGTCGGGAGCGAAGGGCTGCTCGATCATGGTCAGGTCGAAGGCGTCGAGCTCGGCCAGGTGGGCTTCGTCGCCTGGGCCGTAGGCCCCGTTGGCGTCGACGTGCAGCGCCACGTCGGCGAAGCGCTCGCGGATGGCCCGAACCGGCTCCACGTCCCAGCCCGGTTGGACCTTCAGCTTGACCCGCCGGTAGCCGGCGTCGACGTATCGACCGACGGTGTCCGCGAGCTCAGGGACCGAGCCGGCCATCCCAACCGCCACGCCGGCCTCCACGTGATCGCGCACCCCCCCGAGGTGGCGCGCCAGCGATGTGCCCCCGGCCCGCAGCTCGGCGTCGAGCACCGCCATCTCCAGCGCGCACTTGGCCATGGGATGACCCTTCACCGGGGCTAGCGCGGGGGAGACGCCCTCGGCCGTGAGGTCAGGCCGCGGCAGCAGGCGGGGCACCAGATGGTGGCGCATCACGTGCTGGGCACCGTCGACGTACTCCGACGTGTACGTCGGCTCGCTCATGGCTGTGCACTCGCCCCATCCCTCGGCCTCGGACGTGGTGACCTTGACCAGCAGGGCATCGCGCACCCGCGTCTCACCCAGGCCCGTGCGGAACGGCGCCACCAGGGGCAGACGGACCCGCCGCAGCTCGACGCCGGTGATGCTCAGGTGCCCGGCCCGTTCACGGGTCGACGCAGATCGGCTCACTCCTTGCCTGAGCACGCGTCACCGCTATCTGCTCGAGCTCGTGAGCGCGATAGCGGTCAGACGGACCCTGCGCACGCCTCCATGATGCCATTGAACTGAGCCTGACCCGCCGTTGCCGAGCCTGCCTCTCGATGGCGTCCACGCCTGTTACCGTGCCTTCTGGCTCCCCATGCACGTGGCGCACCGTCGCTCTCCGAGTGCCGCTCTGCACTCCATTCGTTGACCGAGCGGCTGGTGCTGTGGGACGTGGACGGCACGCTCATAGACGCGGGAGGGGCGACGGCGGAGTGCTTCGACCTCGCCGTGAGCGCCACCCTCGGCCATCACCCCGGACCCCACGACGTGGCCATGAGCGGCAAGACCGACCCTTCCATCGCATTGGAGATCCTGGCCTTCGCGGGCTTGGACGAGAACGAAGCGGAGAAGCACCTTCCCTCGGTGCTGGAGCGGTTGGAGGCGGAGCTGGAGGCCGCGGTCGCGACGTTCGGCGTGAAGGGCCGCATCCTGCCCGGTGTGGAGACGGTCCTGGCCCATCTGCACGCGGAGGCCGAGGTGGTCCAGTCCGTGCTCACCGGCAATACCAGGGCCAACGCCGGTGTCAAGCTGCGCGCCTTCGGGCTCGACCGGTGGCTGGACCTGGACGTCGGTGCCTTCGGTAGCGACCGGGCCAGCCGCGACGATCTGGTCCCGGTGGCCATGGATCGCGCCCGGAGGCTGCGGGGACTCTCCTGTTCCCCCGAGGACGTGTGGGTGGTGCGCGACACCCCCGCGACCTGGCCTGCGCCCGAGCTGCGGGGTCCCGGTGCGTGCTCGTGGGCACTGGACGGTTCTCGGCGGCCGAACTGCGGGAAGCCGGGGCCGAGCACGTGCTCGAGGACCTCGGGGATCCCGATCGGATCTGCTCCCTGCTGCTGTACCAGAGGCGGTGAGCTCGTCGGGGATGGGCGGCTCGTCGCTCCTGACCTTTTCGATGCGGAGACCGTCTCCGTCTCTCCGCAAGCAGTGGCTCGCCGGCGGCATCCCCGATCGCCGCTTCGCCAGCGAGAAGGAACAATCCGCCTACACGGGTACGGAGACTCGGTGTCCAAGCTGCCTGGCGACTGCGGCCAACCGCTCGTCGTAGGTGACGAACCCCCCGAGCTCCCCGCCGAGGCGCTCTGCGGTGGCGAGGTGGATGGCCTCGAGCGAGCGCAACTCGATGGGGAGTATCGACCCGGCCAGGTCCAGCACACGATCGTTGACCCGAACGAGATCCACGCTCGCCAGCACCCGGCGGCCAGCAGCGAGCGCCCTCTCCCCCCCGGGCAGCAACGCCCGGAGGACCTCGGCGCGTACGAGGGCGCTGGAGACGAGAGGACGGCGGCGCCGGAGGTGTCTTCGCAGCGCATCGGACTCTGCCTCCCGAACCGCCAGCTTCACGATCGCTGACGAGTCAAGGTAGGTCGCTGCCATCAGCGCTCGTAGCGCCGCAGGCGTGCAAGCGCCGATGAAGGCGGCTCGATCTCAGGCGCGAGGACCACAGGCTCAGGCAGGTCATCGAGAACCTCAGTCGCCGGGTCGATCTCGCCGGCAGCCCTCATCCGTGCGAGCGGGCTACCCACCGGAAGGGGGGCAAGGAGCGCCACCGGTCGGCCCCGATCAGTGATCTCGACGGTCTCACCCTGCTCGACGAGGCGCAGAAGCTCGCTCGCTCGCTGCCGCAGCTCGCGTACGCCAACCGTTGTTATGGACTACTTGTAGCACATACCGGGAGGAAAGCGCGGTCCAGAAAATCGAGATTCTCAACGAGGCGGCGCCGAGTGGGGCAGACTGCGAGGCCATCGGCCCGGCCCGATGTAGATCGGCTCGCCTTCGGCTGAAGCAGGCCAAGGAGGCGTGGCTGGCGGCTGCTCGAGAGTCGAAGCGCCTCATCCCCGGACCCCGTTACCGGCCAGCTGTCTACGGCTGATTGAGACGGCCCACCTGGCCGAGCCCCGACCTTTCCTCGCAGGTTGAGGGTGTGCAACGAGTGCCGTACTGAGCAGCGTGAGGCTCATCTGCCCCGCGCGCCGGCTGCAGTGACTCGGGCGCCAAGAGTGGTATCCACCGTAAGGCGATGACAGGTGGATGCGTGCACGCCGAGCCGTCGCTATTGGTTGGCAGGCGCTGGCGGGAGGTGACAGTTCGGTCGCCCCCGAGAATCTCGGCGGGGCCGGCGAGTAAGATGTTGCCGGGCCGCGGTCAGACCAAGGCCCAGGTGACCTGGACAGTTGGGGGAGCATGAAGCGTCGCTCAGCGTCGCCGTCGGCTATTGACGAGCGGGCAGCGGTGCTTGAGCGGATTCGCAACAAGAAGATGGCGCGTTCACCGCACGCCTTCGTTCGGGGCAACATAGTGCAGTTCTACGAGTGGCTCGCCTCGCAGGAAAGCAACCGACTGCCCCACGGCCCGCCCGTTTGGATCTGTGGGGACTGCCATGTCGGGAACCTCGGCCCGGTAGCCGAAGCCGCGGGTCGAGTCCGGATCCAGATCCGAGATCTCGATCACACGGTGATCGGCAATCCGGCCCATGATCTGATCCGTCTGGCTCTATCACTGGCCTCCGCGGCGCGGGGCTCCGGCCTTCCCGGCGTCACTACCGCCCGGATGCTCGAGGCGATCATGGATGGCTACGAGTCGGCCTTCGACCACGACTTCGACGAGGCGGACGACGAGGCCCACCAGCCGAAGTCTGTCCAGCTCGTCATGAAGCGTGCGCTGAAACGAACGTGGAAACATCTGGCCAAAGACCGCATCAAGGACACTCGGCCGGCCATCCCGCTGGGAAAGCGATTCTGGCCCGTATCAGGAGACGAGCAGCAGGCGATCGAAGGGCTCTTCCACGACGACACCATCCGGCGGCTGGCCACGATGGTCCGCTCGAGGGATGACGACGCCAAGGTGGAGGTCACCGATTCGGCGTATTGGATGAGGGGCTGCGGCTCGCTCGGTCGCCTGCGCTACGCCGTCCTCTTGGGCGTCAGCGACAAGCCGTCAGGAGACACGGACTTCTGTCTGATGGACATCAAGGGGGCTGTCGATTCGCCCGCCCCCGCTCAGGCCGGCGCGTACCAGCCCGAAGACGACGCACAGCGCGTTGTCGAAGGCGCACGATACATCTCGCCGTTTCTGGGGGAACGCATGCGGGCCACACGCCTTGGGGACCGCCCGATATTCATTCGAGAGCTACTGCCGCAGGATCTCAAGGTCGAGATCGAACACCTGACCACCAAGCAGGCGATGAAGGCGGCGAGATTCCTCGCCACCGTCGTAGGATTCGCGCATGCCCGACAGATGGATTCCGCGACCCGCGCCGCTTGGCGGGACGAACTCGGCCTCCACCGGTCCAAGACCCTGGATGCGCCATCGTGGTTGTGGTCCAGCGTCGTGGAGCTTCTGGTCAGCCATGAAAGGAGCTATCTCGACCACTGTCGACGCTACGCAATGGCTACCTTTCCGGCTCGCGCCTGACGGCTCCGGTTGCCGCTGGCTGTAAGTCCAGTTGGTCACTCAGGGCTCGCGGGCCATCTTGTAGCCCACGAGCAAGGCCACGTTGGCAAAGAAGAGCCAAAGCCCGAGCAGCATGACGGCCGCCAGCGCGTCCAATTCGTATCGCTGCTCGAAGTTGGCCCCCAGGCGCAGGTAGGCGACGAAGGCGACCGATAGCAGCGAGATTCCGCTGGCCGCCACCCCCGCCCCCCGGAGCGTGGACGGCCAATCGGGCGCACTCTTGGGGAACACCCTGTAGATGACGATGACTGCGGCGGCGGTGGCGACGAAACCGAATACCACCGCAAGGGCGAGCCCGACTGCAGTTTGGACCGGGCTGTCGCCCAGAACGCTGGCGCCGGCGTAGCTTGCGAGCAGGCCCGCCAGTATCAGAACCGGCACGAAGCCGACCAAGGCCAACGTCAGGCCCCGCCCCCGCAGGCCTTTCCAGTCGTGTTCTTGCCCGAGTGTGAGGCGGTCCAGGACTCGCGCCAGACCCGATCCGTAGGCGGTGGCCGGCCACAGTCCAGCCACCACAGCCACCAGCCCCGCCCGGACGCCAAGGTCGGAGACCCGCTGCAGCGCCCGGTCGGCACCCAGCGCCCGAGGGGCCAACTGATCCAGCTGGGCGGCCACGCGGCGGACGTCGTCGTCCCCCACGATGAGGGTGGTGAGCCACAGCGCGAGTACGACAAACGGGGCCACCGAGACGAGGCCGTAGAACGCCAAGGCGGCACCGTAGAGGAAGAGGTCATGGGCACGAGCACTCGCCACTGTGCGGCGGACCCGCCGAGGGAGGCGTTCCTGGAGACGGTCGCCAAACCCTTCATCTTGTTGCACCGGCACGCCCGAGTATGGCCGCGCTGTCTTCCCGTCGCAGTGGCCGTCACACCCACGTCCTCCAGGCGGTCTCTGATCGAGGACCTGGACCCGGGCCTGTTTCGACGGGAGACAAGCCTCGGCTGGCGTCGAGGGCTCGCCGGCCCAGACGCATGGCCGTCGTGTCCCCCTCGTGCTATGGCCCGGTAGCGAACAGCCCGCAGGCTTCCCCCTTCAGCACGGTGAGGCTGCTCAGCCGTTGGGCTTGTAGCGGGTCTGGGCGTCGGTGATCGCCCGCTCGGCCTCGGCCCGCCCCTGCCACTCGCTGATCTCGGTGCCCTTCCCGGGCTCCAACGCCTTGTAGACCTCGAAGAAGTGGGCGACCTCATCGAGAAGGTGAGGCGGCAGGTCGCCGATATCGGCGATCCCCGCCCATCTCGGATCGGTGGAGGGCACGGTGAGCACCTTGGCGTCGGGCCCCTTCTCGTCGGACATCCAGAACACACCGATCGGCCGAGCGTTGATGTGGCAACCCGGGAAGGTCGGCTCATCGAGCAACACCATGGCGTCGAGGGGGTCGCTGTCCTCGCCCAGGGTGCGCGGGAAGAACCCGTAATCTGTCGGGTACATGGTCGCCGTGAACAGCATGCGGTCGAGCCAGACGTCGCCAGAGTCGTGGTCCGCTTCGTACTTGTTGCGGGAACCCTTGGGGATTTCGATGACGACTTCGACTTCCATGATGTGCAGGCTACGGCGCCGGACCTCGCCCTGCTTCTCTGGTGGCGCGGTCATTCGTGCGGTCGATGCCCCTAGTGTAGTGTCCCTAATTTGAACGCGCGGTTTTGGTATGCTCCGGCATGGCTCATCCCCCGGCGGAACCCATGACGTTGCTGCTCGAGGAACGGGCGGCGCTCGAGGAGATGGCGGCGTCTCCGTCGCTGCCGCACCGAGCGGTGCGTGAGGCCAAGGGCCTGCTGATGGCCGCCGATGGCGTAGCGAACACCGCCGTCGCTGAGCGGTTGGGCGTGTCGCGCTCGACCGTGCTCGGGTGGCGGACCCACTTCGCTGAAGATGGCGTGGACGGCGTGGGCAAGGTCCGTCCCGGACGGGGCCGAAAGCCGAGCATCCCGCAGTCGAAGATCGACGAGCTCGTCCGCGACACTCAACACTCCACGCCGCCCGATGCCACCCACTGGTCGGTCCGCTCGATGGCCAAGCATTCGGGCGTCTCCAAGACCAAGGTGCAGCAGATCTGGTCGGCGCGGGGTCTCAAACCTCATCTGGTCGAAACGTTCAAGCTCTCCAACGACTTGCGCTTCGAGGACAAGCTCGTCGACGTCGTTGCCTTGTACCTGAACCCGCCTGAGGGGGCGGTGGTTCTTTCGGTAGACGAGAAGTCCCAGATACAGGCCCTCGATCGCACCCAGGCGAGCCTGCCCATGAAGCCCGGGCGGGCCGGGACGATGACGCATGACTATAAGCGCAACGGCACCACCACCTTGTTCGCGGCGCTCAACGTGTTGACCGGCGTGATCCTGGGCAAGTGCCTGCCCCGGCACCGCAACGGCGAGTTCATCAAGTTCCTGCGCCTCATCGACCGCAGCATCGACAAGGGCCTGCAGATCCACCTGATCGTTGACAACTACGGCACCCACAAGCACGCCAACGTGAAGGCCTGGCTGGCCAAGCACCCGCGGTTCCATCTCCACTTCGTGCCCACCAGCTCGTCGTGGCTGAACATGGTCGAGCGATGGTTCCGAGACCTCACCGCCAGACGCCTCAAGCGCGGCAGCTTCGCCAGCGTGCCCGAGCTCATCGCCGCCATCGAGGACTACATCGCCAACCACAACGACGACCCCAAACCGTTCGTATGGACCAAGACCGCGGACGAGATCCTCGAGAAGGTCAAGCGAGGCCGTGTTGCCCTCGAACAAGCGCGCGCCAATTGAGGGACACACCACTAGGACGTGTCTCCTTGTTCGGCGGCCCACGTGAGTGCGGCGGGCTCGCGGTTCAGGAGATGCCATCGGATGAGTTCGAAACCGTGCTTGACGGCTGACCGCAGGGACGAGTCGAAACAGATGAGAGAGCTCGTCTCACGGTGTCCGCGAGGGCCTCGGTCAGGTGCCGACGTAGGCCGCGAGGTGCTCGCCGGTGAGGGTGGAGCGGGCGGCGACGAGGTCGGCGGGTGTGCCCTCGAAGACGATCCGGCCGCCATCGTGGCCGGCGCCGGGGCCGAGGTCGATGATCCAGTCGGCGTGCGCCATGACCGCCTGGTGGTGCTCGATGACGATGACCGACTTGCCGGAGTCGACGAGCCGGTCGAGCAGGCCGAGCAGC
>JALZJC010000149.1 GCA_030859945.1 Actinomycetota bacterium
ATGGGCTCGCCGCGATCTCTCTCAGAGCGACTCGTTCTTCGAGCAGAAGCTCGAGCGGTTTAGCCGGAGGATGTGCCATGCCCCACTCTACAATAACCGCGCGTTCAATACACGGACACTACACTAGTGGCGCGCCGGGAATACAGGCAACTTCACAGCGCTTGAGTAGATTGCGGCAGTAGAGGACGGCGGACGGGTCGTCCTGTCAACAGCCCATGGCAGCTCGCGGTCGGGGCAGGGGAAAGGGAGGCGATGGGCAGATTGGCGAGGTACTCGAGGAGAACCGCCGTCGCTACGGTGGCCGTGCTGTCGTTGACCTTGGGCGCCCTGCCCCCGCTGGGGAGTGCGGCCGCCGCCCCCAAGGGTGGCCCTGCCCGCACCGACGGCCCTGCCCGCGACGACGTGGTCATCCTCTGGAACGAGGCTCTGCTCGAGGCTGTCCGGCGCTCGACGCTCGGCCCCCCGATGGTGGCTCGTGCCCTCGCCGTGGCCCACACCTGCATGTTCGACGCGTGGGCCGCCTACGACCAGACGGCTGTCGGCACCCGTCTGGGAGGGTCGCTGCGCCAGCCTTCAAGGGAGCGCGGGGTCGCCAACAAGGCCACGGCCATCAGCTTCGCCGCCTACCGGGCTGCGGTCGACCTCTTCCCCCAGAGCAGATCAGCGGTCTTCGACCCCCTCATGGCCCGCTTGGGCCATGACCCGGCCAACACCACGAACCAGACCGCCACGCCGGCGGGCGTCGGGAACGTCGCCTGCCGAGCGGTGCTCGACTACCGCCACCGCGACGGGGCCAACCAGTTGGGCGACGAGCCGGGGGGCACCCCCGGCGTCCCCTACTCGGACTACACCGGCTATGTCCCGGCCAACGCCCCGATGGACACCCGCTTCCCCTTCGACCCCGCCACCGTGGTTGACCCCAACCGCTGGCAGCCCCTCACCTTCACCAATGCCGCCGGAGCGGTCGTCACCCCCGGCTTCCTCGGCCCGTTCTGGGGACGGGTCTCCCCCTTCGCCCTCACCTCGGGGGACCAGTTCCGACCGTCCTCGGGGCCAGCCCGGTTCGGCTCGCCCGAGTTCGAGGCCCAGGCGCGCGACCTGCTCGACATCAGCGCCCGCCTCACCGACGCCGAGAAGACGATGGCTGAGTACTGGGCCGACGGTCCACGCTCGGAGACCCCGCCCGGCCACTGGAACCTCTTCGCCCAGGCCGTGTCCCAGCGGGACCGCCTTGGGCTGAACGAGGACGTGAAACTGTTCTTCGCCCTGAACAACGCCATCTTCGACGGCGGGGTCTCGTGCTGGGACACCAAGGCGGCGTTCGACTCCGTGCGTCCCGTCACCGCCGTCCGCTTCCTGTTCCGGGGCCAGCAGGTGAGCGCCTGGGCCGGGCCGGGCCAGGGCACCCGCCTCATCGACGGAGCGGAATGGCGGCCCTACCAGGCTTCGTGGTTCCCCACGCCACCCTTCGGGGAGTATGGGTCTGGCCACAGCACCTTCAGCGCCGCCGGCGCCGAGGTCCTGAGAAGCTTCACCGGCAGTGACCGCTTCGGGTACTCGGTCACTGTGCCCAGAGGGCGCTCATGGGTGGAGCCGGGAGTGGTGCCGGCCACCGATACCACCTTGTCCTGGGCCACCTTCTCCGAGGCTGCCGACCAGGCGGGGATGTCCCGTCGCTACGGCGGCATCCACTTCGAGCAGGGCGACCTCGACGCCAGGGCCAGCGGCCGGCGCGTCGGCGCCCAGGCCTGGGCCCGGGCCCGGAGCTACTTCGACGGGACGGGCTAGGGCGCGACAGGACGGCGCGTCCCCTTTACCGAATGCCAGGGGGCCGGCCCTGACCAGACGGGGAACTGGCTTTTGGCGATGCTGCCGCGAGTCTTGGCCCTTGCTGGCCGCGCCGGCGTGAGGAGAGCGACTACGAAGTGCGCATGCGAAACCTGTACCTCGAAGTGGCCACGGTCACTTCCGAACTGGTGGCGGACCCCTCCGTGGCCGACCACTGGGAGGAACAGAGCGTTCTGGCTCAATTCGCTGTGGGTGGCTTGGCCGGCCACCTGGCCCGGTCCATTCTTCAGGTGGAGTGGTACCTCGACGGGGAGGTTGCCGACGCTCCGCCGATGACCGCCAGCGGGTACTACGCCAGCCTGGTGGGGGTGACAGATCCGGACTCCGAGTTGAACACGGGCGTACGCCGGCGGGGCGAGGAGGTGGCGTCCGAGGGCCCCGCCGGCCTGGCGGCGCGGACCGCCGGAGCGCTCACGCGACTCACCACAAGGCTGCCGGCCGAGCCGGGCGACCGCCGCGTCGAGGCTGCTGGCCGGGTGCTGTTGCTGGACGAGTACCTGAGGACTCGGCTGGTGGAGATGACGGTCCACATCGACGACCTCGCTCTGAGCGTGGGTCTGAGACCACCGGAGGCGCCAGCCGGCGCTTATGGCGTTGCCATCGAGACCCTGGTCGGGGTGTCAACGCTCCGTCACGGGCCTCTGGCGGTCCTTCGCGCCCTCACCCGCCATGAGCGGCAGGGCACCGAGATCCTCCGAGTGCTCTGATGCCATCGCATCCCGGTCCGGTACGCTGCGCTGACGATGGCCGTCGAGCTCCACACCACCCTGGCGGTCCGGCTTCGAGGCGTCGGTCAGCGCTATACGGCGGGACGGCGGGCCCTGGTGGAGATCCTCGGCTGCGCCGAGAGACCATTGGCCCTGCCCGACATACTGGCCGCGGCCCCACAGCTGCCCCAGAGCTCGGTCTACCGCAACCTGAGCGTGCTCGAACAGGCCGGGGCGGTCCACCGCGTGCACACCTCCGGCGAGTACGCGCGCTATGAGCTGGCCGAGGACCTCACCGAGCACCACCACCATCTCGTGTGCACGAGCTGCGGTGACGTCACCGACGTGATGATCCCGGCTGGCGTCGAGCGGGCGGTGGAGCGGGCCACGGCCGAGGTGGCCTCCGGCGCCGGCTTTCGCCTCGACGGCCACCGTTTGGACCTGGTGGGTCGCTGCGCCGACTGCACCTGAGGCCCACCCCCCGGACTCAGGTTGCCTCGAGCACCTGAGCTAGCATTTCTGAAAACAGTTCTCACCTTCAATCGGTAGCCAGATGCCGCCCGTGCTAGACGTCGACGCCGTGTCCTTCGCCTTCGGGCCGCAGATGGTCCTCGACTGCGCCAGCTTCTCCGTCGGCGAGGGTGAGTTCGTGGCTCTCACCGGTCCCAACGGCGCCGGCAAGTCGACCCTGCTGCGCGTCGTCCTCGGCCTGCTGGCCCCCGCCAGCGGCACCGTGGAGGTGTTCGGCGCGTCGCCTCGCGCCCTGAGGGACCGCTGGCGCATCGGCTACGTGCCCCAGCGCTCCGTGCTTCCGGAGAACCTGCCGGCGACCGTGCAGGAGGTGGTCACCACTGGTCGGCTGGCCCGGCGGGGCTGGTCGCGTCGCCCGAGCGCGGCCGACCGCGACGCCGTCACCCATGCTCTCGAGTCCGTCCTCGTGGCCGATCTGAGACATCGCAGGATGCACGAGCTCTCCGGGGGCCAGCAGCAGCGGGTGCTCATAGCCAAGGCCTTCGCCTGCGAGCCCGGCCTCCTCATTCTCGACGAGCCCGTCGCCGGCATCGACGTCGACTCGCAGCGTCGATTTCGTGACTCTCTCGTCCACTTCGCACACGAGCACGGGACCGCCGTTTTCCTCGTGTCGCACGAGCTCGGCGCCGTGGCCGCCGACCTCGACCGGGTGCTCGTGCTCCGGCACGGGAAGATCGCCTTCGACGGGAGCCCCGAGGACCTGACGGCAACGGGCGTCAGCCTGGGGGTCCACCAGACAGACCTGCCGCTCTGGCTCGAGGACCCGGGCCTGGAGGAACCGGGATGAACCTCCCGCTGCCATGGCCCTTCGAGCGCGACTACATGCAGCTGGCGTTGGTGGCCGGGCTGGTGGTCGGCGTCTGCGCCCCGCTCATCGGGACCTTCCTCGTCCAGAAGCGGATGTCGCTGATGGGCGACGGCATCGGTCACGTGGCCTTCGCCGGCGTGGCCGCGGGGCTGGTCTTCGGCGTGTGGCCCATCGGGACCGCTCTCCTCGCCGCCGTGGCCGGCGCCGTGGGCATCGAATGGTTACGGACGCGTGGGCGGGCCGGTGGCGACCTCGCCCTTGCCGTGCTCTTCTACTCGGGCATCGCCGCCGGCGTGGTGCTCACCGGCCTCGCCGGCTCCCTCGACGCCAGCACCCTCACCTACCTGTTCGGCTCGATCCTCACGGTGAACGAGGGGGACGCCGTCACCATCGCCATCCTCGGCGTCGCCATCCTCGGCTCCGTGGTGGTGGGGTGGCGAGCCCTGTTCACCGTGATCTTGGACGAAGAGGCGGGTCGGGTGGCCGGCCTCCCGGTCGACGCCCTCAACCTGGCTCTGGCCGCACTCACGGCGGTAACGGTGGTGGCGGGCATGCGGGTGGTCGGCGTCCTCCTGGTGGCGGCGCTCATGGTGTTGCCGGTGGGTGCTGCCCAGCGCCTGGCCCGCTCCTTTCGAGGGACGCTGATCGCGGCCAGCGCCATCGGCAGCCTCTCGGCTGTGGCCGGGCTCACCGCTGCCCGTGCCTTCGGCCTCGCTCCGGGGGGGACCGTGGTCCTGGTGGCTGCCGCCTGCTTCATCGTGGCTACGGCCTCGAAGGCCCCGGGGCGATCGCGCCTGCTGATGGCTCCGAGCACAGCACGGCGCTGATCGATCTCCGGTCTCGGGGGCCCCTCAGCGGGCGCAGGACCGGCAGCGTCCGGAGACCGCGAAGTGGCGGGGCGACACCCTGAAGCCGAACTGCTTGCGCAGGCCGTTGGCCAGGGCCGTGAAGGCGACGTCTGGCACCTCGACAACCGTCCCGCACGACTCGCATACGAGGTGTTGGTGGCTCTCGTCGGCCAGGTGGTAGACGGCGCGGCCATGCCCGAGGTGGACGTGGTCCACCACGCCCAACTGCTCGAGGGACCCGAGGCACCGGTAGATGGTGGAGGTGTGGACGTCGGGATGGGCGGACTGGACGGTGGCGGTGAGCTCGTCAGCCGTCACGTGGCCGCCGGACTCCAGGAGGGCGGTGATGATGGCCCGACGGGGCGTGGTCACCCGGCCACCACCGTCCCGGAACATCTCGAGGATGCGCTCGAGGCGGGCGGTGTCCACGGCCGTAAGGCTATCGGAGCCCTTGTGGCGATGGCGTTGCAACAACGTCCCGCAGGCGTTAACTTAGGGTGCACGTGGGCTTCCTTCGCAACCACCGGTTGCCGGCCGCGGCCCTGTGCCTGATGGCGGTCCTCTCCGCCTGTGGGGAACGTGACGACGGCAGCGGTTCCCGAGCCGGCGACAGCCAGGGGCTCCGGGTGGTGACGACGGTGGCACCCATCACCAGCATCGTCGCCAACGTCGCCGGGGACCTGGTCGAGATCCAGGGCTTGGTCCCCGAGGGCAGCGACTCCCATACCTTCGAGCCGCCGCCCAGTACGGCCAAGGTGCTCTCGCAGGCCGACCTCATCTTCATCAACGGGCTCATGCTCGAGGATCCCACCAGGAAGCTTGCCCAGGGGAGGCTGAAGAAGGGGGCGGAGATCATCGAGCTCGGAAGGGAGACCATCCGGCCCGAGGACTACATCTACGACTCCTCCTTCCCGAAGGAGGAGGGCAGGCCCAACCCCCACCTGTGGACCAACCCTCCGATGGCCAAGGAGTACGCGCGTATCGCCGCCGAGGCGCTCGGGCGGCGGGACCCGGACCACGCCGACACCTATGGAGCCAACTACGAGAGGTTCGCGGCCAAGGTCGATGAGCTGGACTCGGCCATGAGCCAGGCCAGCAGGACCGTCACCGATCGCGAGCTGCTCACCTACCATGACGCCTACGCTTACTTCGCCAAGCACTACGGCTGGAAGGTCATCGGCGCCGTCCAGGTCTCCAACTTCGAGGACCCGACACCGAAGGAGGTGGGTGACCTGATCGACCAGGTGAGGGCCCGGGGCGTGCCGGCCATCTTCGGCTCCGAGGTGTTCCCCAGCCCGGTGCTGGCCCAGATCGGCAAGGCCGCGGGGGTGCGCTACGTCGACGTGCTCCGCGACGACGACCTCCCGGGAGAGCCGGGCCAGGCCGAGCACTCCTGGTTGGGCCTCATGCGCTTCAACTTCATCACCATGGTCGAGAGCCTGGGGGGCGATGCGTCGGCTCTGAGGGCCGTGAAGGTGGAGAACGCGGCCCCGGACGAGGCGACCTACCCGCAGTGATCGAGTCAGGGGACGGCCCCCTCGTAAGTGTCGAGCGGGCCACGTGCGCCTACCGGGGGACGCCGGTGGTTGTGAACGCCGACCTCGAGGTTGGCCCAGGAGACTTCACGGGCATCGTGGGCCCTTCGGGGTCGGGCAAGACGACCCTGTTGCGGGCCGTACTAGGGACCGTGCGCCCCGTCGCGGGCACCGTGCGACGCCAGAGGGGGCTGGCGGTGGGATACGTTCCCCAGCTCGAGACGGTGGATTGGAACTTCCCGGTCACCGTTTCCGAGGTTGTCCTCATGGCCCGGACCCGGGGCCGGGTGCTGCCGTGGGCCGGTCCGGTCGAGCGGAGGGAAGCGGGCGCCGTGCTCGAGCGCCTTGGCATCGCCGAGCTGGGCCGCCGTCATCTGCGCGAGCTCTCCGGCGGCCAGCTCCAGCGGGTCTTCATCGCCCGGGCCCTGTTACGCCGGCCCCAGCTCCTGCTGCTCGACGAACCCACGTCGGGCGTGGACGTGCGCACCCGCCACGACGTGTTGCACCTGCTGGCCGACCTCAACGCCGACGGCCTGGCCGTGGTGCTCACCACCCACGACCTCAACGGAATCGCCGCTCACCTCCCGCACCTGGTCTGCCTCAATGGCGAGGTCATCGGCAAAGGGGCGCCGGCCGACGTGCTCACTCCCGACGTGCTGGAGCGCACCTACGGCGCGCCCATGGAGGTCCTCGACCACGGCGGCATGCCCGTGGTCGTGGATCTCTCCCAGCCCGTCGACAACGTCATCCGCCTCCGCCGTGGCACGGCGTGACCGAGAGCCTTCTGGAGCCGTTCCAGTACACCTTCTTCCGCCACGGCATCGTGGTGGCCACCCTCGCCGGCGGCCTGTGCGGCCTGGTCGGCGTTTACGTGGTCCTGCGGGGCATGAGCTACATCGGCCACGGCCTGTCGCACGCCATCTTCGGGGGAGCGGCCGCCAGTGCCGTGGTGAACTTCAACTTCTACTTGGGCGCAGGCTTGTGGGGGCTGGCGTCGGCGCTCATGATTGGCCGGGTGACACGTCGCCGCCCCATCGGCTCTGACGCCGCCATCGGTGTCATCACCACCGCCTCCTTCGCCCTCGGCCTGGTGCTGTTCGGCCTGTTCGGAACGGCCGGGAAGAGCATGGACGCCGTGCTCTTCGGCAGCATCCTCGGGGTCACGGCAGTGGATGTGTGGGCCGTGGTGGCTGTGGCCGGGAGCGCAGCGGCCATCGTGTTCTTCCGCTACCGGGCTCTGCTATTCGCCACCTTCGATCCCGAGGTGGCCGACGTCTCCGGCGTGAACACGGCCCGCACCGACGCCCTCCTGATGCTGGTGCTGGCCGTGTCGATCCTGGCCACCATGAAGGTGATCGGCGTGGTGCTCATCGCCGCCATGCTGGTCATCCCCCCGGTGGCAGCCCGGATGCTCACCAACAGCTTCGCCCGGATGCTGTGGTTGTCCGTCGCCATCGGCGCCGCGTGCGGGTTGGTGGGCATGTACCTGAGCTATCACCTCGACGTCTCGTCAGGCGCCACCATCGTCCTCGCCGGCGCCGTGGTCTTCGGGGTCACGTTCGCTCTCACCGGCTCCAGTGGCCTGCACCGAGCCGGGCGCCACCATGTGGGCGGGCCGGTGGTGGGTCCGTGAGGGCACTGGCAAACCGGCAACGAGCGTTACCCGGGAGGGCCAGGTTCAGTTTCATCACCGAGCCACCCGGGTGCCCCCTCGAGCAGGTTGCGGCTCACGGCCAGGCACCGGTCGAGGGTCTCGCAGAGGAGCTCGTCGCCGGTGAGGATCCTGGCCAGGGACACCTGCTGGCGGGCGGTGATGGTGAGGCTCCGCTGGGGGGCATCGGTGGCCGAGGGGAATGAGTCGATGGCCGAGACCTCGAGCGGCAGGTCGAGGCCGGCGACGCCGGCGAGGTCGAGGTGGAGCTGGAGGAGGTCGGGCCCCTCGAGCAACGGCGGCAGGGCCCAGTTGAAGGTTATGGGGAACTGGTAGCCGGCCGGTGGTTCGGCGTCCTCGGCCAGCTCCATCACCACGTCCTCGAACGACAGCAGCACCCGGGGATCGACTTCAAGGGCGAGGTGCAGGTCGAGCGGCCCGCCGCACGCCTCCTCGGGGTGAAGGTCGACCTCCCACGCTTGGCGGAGGGAGTAACTCTCCACGAAATGACGCTCGTCGTGAACGTGGAACCCGTGGTCAGCGGCATGACCCTTGAGGTCGGCCACGAAGCCGGCGACGTCGATCACTGCCACGGCCAGGAGCCTACGGTCCCGGCGGACCAGGGGCGGCGCGGTAGCGTCCGATCGGTGGAGGACGATGCTGTGTTGGCGGTGCTGCACCGGGTGTGCGACGCCGTCCACGGGGCTCTCCGGCGGAATGGAGGGAGCGGCGGACCTTGGCGGGCGAGACCTCGTAGTGAGTGACTTTGAGGACCGCCGCACGCCGCCGGCGCCGGCCACTGCGGAGCTCCTGGCCGACGTGGTGCGGGCGCGGGCATCCCTGTCATGACCCGGCCTGACGCCGAGCCCGGCCACTCGGTCGAGCCCGCCATTGTGGTCTCGGCATGCCTGTTGGGCGTCCGCTGCAATCATCTCGGCGCAGCCAGCCCGTCGCCGGCCGTTGCCGACCTGGCCTCCAGCCATCACCTGGTGCCGATCTGCCCGGAGGTGGTAGGGGGTCTACCCACGCCGCGCCCTGCGGCCGAGATCCAGCCCGACGGCTCGGTGTGGACCAGGGAAGGCCACGATGTCAGCGATGCGTACCGGCGGGGAGCCGAAGCGGCGGTGGCGCTGGCCAGGGCTGTGGGCGCGAGGGAAGCCGTGCTCAAGGCCCGCTCCCCGTCGTGCGGCTGCCACGAGGTGTACGACGGCACCTTCACCCGGACCAAGGTGGTAGGGGAGGGGATCACCGCCCGTGCGCTCAGAGAGGCCGGCCTGCGGGTTCGCTCCGATGAGGACATCGCCCATCCCGGCCGGCCGTGACTCTGGGAGTATGGCCGCTCAGGGCGCTTA
>JALZJC010000161.1 GCA_030859945.1 Actinomycetota bacterium
CCCGACCACCACCACCATGGCCCCGACCACCACCACCATGGCCCCGACCACCACCACCACCGGCGGTGGACAGACCGTCGCGCTGAGGGTGACGGTGGCGCCGACCTGCATCACCCCGGGCGCTGGACTCGACATTTTGGTGGAGTCCATCAACAGCGCGGGGAACGTCGTCACCACCGAGACCCGTGCGGTGGAGGGGACTGTCAACGGCCAGCCCACGCTCACCGGTTGGTCCGGCAACTTCCTGGACCACACCCCCGCCGGCCAGGCGGGTGGCATCCACCGCTTCGACCCTGACCACGGTGGCCCGTCCACGTTCGGCGCCGACAACGGTGCAGGCTGGGCCCTAAATGCCGCTACGAGCGTGGCGCCCGGCAACTACCAGATCGGCGCCTTCATTGCGTCCGCCCCGTCAATCAGCGGTTCGACCACGCTTCAGGTGGCCAACGTCTGCGCAGCCGGGGCAGCGGCTGAGCCGGCGAGCGCAACGACCACGGGCACGGCGATCCCGACGCTCCTCGGCGTGGGCCTGTTGGTGCTCGCCAGCCTGCCTCTGCCGGAGGCGGCGGCGGCAAGGATGCTCAGGCGCCGTAAGGCGTAGGCCGCGCTCCATTCGTTCCTTGCCCCTGTGCTGAGTGGGACCGGGGTGGCATTCTCTCAGTGAACGCCGGCGGCACCTCCACTTCGCGGGGCCAAAGTGGCTATGAGCAGGCGGCACCTAGTTCGCCAGGACCACGCCTCAGGGTGTAGGTTCTGCCCGCTGTCTAAGCCGCGGGCCGTACAGGGGCGGTGTCCCCGGGGGGGTTGCAATGAGGCGTCTGGTTGTCACCGCAGTCGTCATCGCCGGTCTTCTGGGGCCGCTGGCAGGGGGCTCTCAGGCGGCCAAGAAGGCGTCGTTCGGGACGGTCGTGGAGTTCGCCATCCCCTCCCCGGAGAGCGAACCGCCGGCGATAACCACCGGGCCGGACGGGAACCTGTGGTTCACCATGCAGGCGGCCAACAAGATCGGGCGGATCACCCCAGACGGCGTAATCACCGAGTTCCCGGTTCCCACACCCAACAGCTCGCCGTCGGACATCGTGGCCGGCCCCGACGGGGCGCTGTGGTTCACCGAGTTCGCGGCCAGCAAGATCGGTCGCATCACGCCGGAGGGGATCATCACCGAGTTCTCGATCCCCGTCTCTGGGCAGTACTTCGACATCTTCACGGGGACCTTGACGACCAGCAGCGGCCCTCGAGGCATCACCGTTGGGCCCGACGGCAACCTGTGGTTCGCCGAGTTCAACGCCAACAGGATCGGGCGGATCACGCCCGAAGGCGTCATCACCGAGTTCGTGATCCCTACCCCCAACGCCAGGCCCGTGGACATCGTCACGGGGCCGGACGGCAACCTGTGGTTCACCGAACCCGTCGGCAACAACATCGGCCGCATCACCCCCGAAGGGGTGATAACCGAGTTTCCCCTCCCCACGGGCTCACCGGGCGTCCCCGGGAGCAACGGTCCCGTGGGGATCACGGTGGGACCTGACGGCAATCTCTGGTTCACCGAGCAGTTCTCCAACAAGATCGGCCGCATCACGCCGGAGGGGGTGATCACCGAGTTCCCCGTGCCTCCGCCCGACCGGGCGACGCGGGCCATCGTCGTGGGCAGAGACGGGAACCTGTGGTTCACCAGCGGTGAGGACAGGATCGGGCGCATCTCCCCCGAGGGAGTGTTCCTCCCGGGCTTCACCACCCCCACGCCGAACAGCTTCCCCCACGGCCTCACCTCGGGACCGGACGGGAACATCTGGTTCACAGAGGCCGAGGGCAACAACATCGGGCGTATCACGGTGTGCGAGGGCAACAGCGGTTCCGGCAGAGGATTGGGCAAGTGCGGCGAGCGCCCTGGCCGGGGCCGGAGGTAGCTCGAGCAGGCTAGGTACGTGAGCCGGCCGAAAGACCTCTGGGCGTTACGGCCGCTGGGTGGCCGAGCATCCGATCATCTGGCGCCGCCACGACATTTCCCGCTCTTACCCGCCGGCGTGCACAGGGTGGTCGGCGGCGCGTTGGCCGGCGGCGGTGACGTAGCGGTCGGCGAAGTAGCGGCCGGCGCAGTCGGACCGGCGCCGGTGGGGCGAGGGGTGACGACCGGAACGGTTGAGCCGGCACCAGCGCGGCGGGAGGCCGTCCGGGCGGCCCCACCTGCAGGTGAGGTGCTCGTCATGTTCGACGATGCCTCGCCGGATCCGGTGACCGTCTGTCCGGCGACGACCGGCGCGTCCGCGGCGTCCGGTGTGGTCGCCGCACCGCCGTCCGGCTCCGCCAGCTGACGCGCCCGGTCGATCCGCTCGAGCAGCTCCAACCCGGACCAGTCCTGCACCCCCACTCGTCGCAGCCGCAGGAGATCGTGGTCCGGGGTGAGCAGTGGGACCGTCTCCTGTTCGTCCTGCTGGAAGGCAAGGGCGTATTGACGGGCGACCTTGTCGCGCAGGATTCCGGCGATGGCCGAGTCGTTGCTCCGGTCGGCTCCATAGGCGCCGAAGGGGTAGGCGAACGCCACCGGCCGCCGCCCAACGTGCCGCTCGACAGCGGCACTCGCCTTCTCCAGGTCCTCGCCGATGCGGGCCTCGTACCCGTCCAGAGCTTCCCCGGGCGCCAGGCTGGTCAGGACCGGCAGGGAGTCGCCACCGGCTGCCCGCTGCTCCCGGTGCGACGCGGCCGTGTGGGACTGGATGTCCCAGCGTCCCGACCGTGCGTAGCTCTCGACGCGATCCCACGAGGCGTAGTAGACGCCCGGCTTCGACGCGGCCTCGGCGATGAGGAACATGGTGGCCGACATGCCCGCCTGGGCCAGCAGCGGGTCGGCGAACATCATGGCGTCGGACCGTCCGTCGTCGAAGGAGAGCATGACTGCGTTGGGCGGCAAGGGCTCCCCGCCGGTGAAGGCCTCCGCCACCTGCGCCGCAGTCACCGTCTGCATCCCTGCCGCCTTCAAAGTGGCGAGATGTTCGCCGAACTGCTTCGGCGAGATCACGAAGCCCCCCTCGCCGTCCGCGGCCGAGCCGATGCCGTGGTAGGCGAGGGCCATGACGGCCCCGTCGTAGCGGGGAGCGGCGGCGACGGCCGCCGCATGCTCCTCCGGGGAGAGGATGGGAAGGCTGGGTGGGGCGAGGGCGACGAGGGCGCGGTCGCGCACCAGACGTCCTTCTGGAGTCAGGTTCAAGTAGGCCACGAACGGAAGGGCCGTCAAGGGGAGGACCACCAGGCCCACGATGAGCTGCCGGACCTGGGCTCGGATCTTTCGAACCGTCAGCGTCGGCTTCGGGGCGGGGACGGGGTCAGCACGCGTTGCCTGAGGTGCCGGAGGTGGCGGAGGGCGCTCGAGCAGCGATGTGGGCGGGCTCACGCCGCGGTGCCGATCGGCTGCCCCGGCTGGGTGCTGTCGATGGGCGGGAGGGCGACGACCAGGTGCTGGTCTATTCGGGCGTGCTCCACCGTGGAGTCCCGGGTGCCCCAGCGCGTATCCCGCATGGTGAAGATGCCCCAATAGGTCTGGAACACCAGAACGCTCATGTACAGGGCCACGAAGGTCATGCCGTGGTGCCAGAGCCCGTCCTGGCGCTTGAAGGCGTAGAACAGCGAGTACAGCAGCGCCATGGCGTATGTGCCGATGATGTAGAACCACAGCCCACCCGGCTGCCCGCCAAGCAGGCGTCCACCCACGGCGTGCAGCACCACCCACGGCGCCATGAACGGGAAGGCGATCGACGCGTAGGTGAAGAGGGCGGCAACCGGGTTCTTGCGCCAGAAGTAGCGCACCACCTGCATCGACTCCCGCAGCCACGACTTCTTCCACCGCAGCTGCTGGCGGAAGAAGACCCGGGGCCGTTCGGGCACCATGGTCTCGGCCCGCGCCGACGCCTGGTAGACCACCCGGTGGCGGTCGAGGATGCGGTTCGTCAGCGCCCGGTCGTCGCCAAAGGTGGCCGGGCGGCCGAGGAAAGTCTGGAACTCCCAGGCGTCGAGGAGGGGCAGCACGACACTGCGGCGGTACGCCGCGCAGCATCCGGAAGCACAAGTCACCGTGCCGGAGAGCATCGACTCCGTGCCCTTGATGACCCGGAACGCCGAGTAGTACCGGACCTGCTGCATCTTGGTCATCCAGTTCACGGAGGCGTTGCGGACGTCGGCGTGGCCGACAACGGCGCCCACACGCGGGTCGGAGAAGGACTGAACGATGGCGATGACCGCGTCGTTCTCCAGATACGAGTCGGAGTCGACGAAGACGAGCACATCGCCCCGTGCCCGGCGGATGCCCTCGGCCATGGCGCCTCGCTTGCCGTAGTTGCGGCCGAGATCGACGGCATAGAGCCGAGGCCATCGAGCCTTGGCCTCGAGGATGCGCTCCCACGTAGCGTCGGTCGACCCGTCGTTGACGACGATGACCTCGGTGAGGTGGACGGGATAGTCGACGTCGATACAGGAGGCGATGGTGCCGATGATGCCTTCCTCCTCGTTGAAGGCGGGGATGACGATCGACACCGTCGGGCGAAAGCCCCGGTCGGGAACGGGCCGGTAGAAGAGGGCCAGCAGGAACCGGCCCAGCACGTAGACGACCACGGCGATCGAGTACGACGCGAAGAGCGGATCACGGGCCAGGGTGGCGAACGTCAGGTCCTTGGTGAGCCAAACGAATCCAAGAATGACCACCGCGTAGCAAACGATGACGACCTTGAGCAGGCCCCGGAGGACCCCGATCATCACAGGCGGATGACCGAGTTGGTGCGCAGGGACCGGGTGACGCCGGTGGCGTCGAAGACGAGCGACGAACCCCGCACCACGGCCTCGTAGTCGACCTCCCGGTGAGACGTCAGGATCACCACGCAATCGGCGGTGGTCAGCCGTTCGGCGTCGAGCGGGACGCATTCGAGGTGCTGGTCCCCATCTTGGTCGCTAGGGCCACGGACGTCGCCCGCCCGGCGGCGGCTGACGTTGATCGACGCCACATATGGGTCGTGGTAAGTGCAGTCGGCGCCAGCGTCGATGAGGTGGTGGATGACGGCCAGCGCGGGCGACTCGCGCACGTCGTCAACGCCCGCCTTGTAGGCCAAGCCGAGGACGAGCAGGCGCGCCCCGCGCAAGGGCTTCCCGGCGCTATTGAGCGCCTGGCCGACCCGGCCGGCGACGTAGGCCGGCATGCGGTTGTTCACCGAACGGGCGTGCTGGACGAAGCCGATGCCGAACCCCAGGCGCTGCTCGACCTTCCACGACAGGTAGCTGGGGTCGATGGCGATGCAGTGGCCGCCGACACCCGGCCCGGGCCAGAACGGCATGTACCCGAACGGCTTGGTCGCCGCCGCGTCGAGCGCCTCCCAGATGTCCACACCGATGGCGGGCGCCAGAGTGGCCAGCTCGTTGACCAGGGCGATGTTCACCTGGCGGAAGGTGTTCTCGAGGAGCTTGGCCATCTCCGCGTTGCGGGGAGACGAAAGGGTGACCACCCGGTCGACCACCGCCGAGTAGAAGGCGACGGCGACCTCGGTGTCGGCGGGGCCTACGCCGGCGACGACCTTGGGCGTCTCCCGCAGGGCCCGGTCGGTGCCCGGGTCGATCCGCTCAGGGGAGTAGGCGAGGGCGAAGTCGAAGCCGGCGACCAGGCCGCCCGCCTCGAGGATGGGCTGCACCAGGTCCTCGGTCGTCCCGGGATAGGTCGTCGACTCCAGCACCACCAGCTGCCCCGGTCGCAGGACCTGGGCGACGTGCTCGGCTGCCGCGCGCACCATGGAGAGGTCGGGACCGCCGTCTCGGAGAGGGGTGGGAACGGCGACCACGATGACGTCGGCGGCCACCAGGACCCTGTAGTCGGTGCTGAACTGCACCTGGGTCAAGCCCGCGAGCTCGTCGTCGGAGACGTCGGTGACATAGGACCGGCGTTCCCGCAGCGAGCGGATCTTGGTCGGGTCGACGTCTACCCCGACGAGCCCAAATCCCTCGGCGCCGGCGGCCACCAATACCGGCAGACCCACGTACCCGAGGCCGACTACCGCCACGTTGGCTAGTCGGTCGTCGATGCGGCCGCGCAGGTGGGTCAGCGGGGCGGGCGCGGTGCCGGGAGGCGGCGATGGCGCCGGAACGGTCGTGGACAGGTGATGGACCTGCGTCAAGCTCACTCGTCGTCCTCCCATGAAGTGGTCGATCCCCGCAGCCGTGAGGGTCCATCGGCACGACATGGGAGGACTTGAGCGATTGGCCGAGTAGGCCGGGCGGTGCGAGCGACGGGACGGGTTCGATCAGCTGCAACTGCCCCGGGCCTGGGCCGTCAGCCGCTCCACCGGTCGGCCTCGTGGAGCCTCTGCACGAGCGGATGGCCCGAGACTGCGCACCCATGGCGGAGCGATACGTGGGCGTCGATCAGACCCTCGCCACTCCACACCACCTCGGCGGCAGCGAGCCTGCCTTCGGGCCCCGGAGGCGGTGCGTGCCCCAGCCTGCAAGCCGAGCGCCGTAGCGAAGCTCAGCGACGGTGACGAAGGAGATGAAGCCGGGCAGATCGCGTCCCTCGAAGTGCCGTCGATACGCAGCACCTACCCGAGCCGGCCGCCCGGCAGCGGTGGTCTTGCCTTCCGGATAGCGGGCGATGACGCTCCCGTCGGGGCTATGACCGACGACTACCGCGCGCTTCGACTCGACGGAAGCCGGCGTTCCATGAAGGCGAGCCACTTGGAGTGCCGGTACGCCCGGTGTTGTACGGCGGGTCGATGTAGATGCAGTCGACCTTCCCCGGCGTGCGTGAACTGGAGCGCTTCGAGGACGTGGTGGTTCTCTCCCTTGATGAGACATGCGCGGGCCTGTCCCCGCCGGCTCGTAGCGATCCGAGCCGACGCAGGCCCGGATAGATCGGGTCACCGAAGTCGGCGACCACGACCACGTCGTCCACGGCGAGCGCTTCTGTCTCTCCGTCCGCGGAGCGCACGGTCGCCTTCTTGATGACCTCGCGAGGCTCATCGTCTTCGTGGTCTCGACGGACCACACGCGTACCCCGCCGGATCGCGTGTTCAGGAAGCTGGACACGCTCGGGCAGGTGCTCCTCGAAGGCCAGGCCGAACCGCCGCCTCGCGCGTAGGAGGTCGACCTGGCGCTTGAGGTCGGCCCTCAGGGCTGGGTCGTCAACTTTGTCGAGCAGAACGTCGAGTTCGCTATCCATGTCGTCCCGCTACTCGACTCCCGTGGGCCGCCGCTGATCCGCCCACCAGGCTCGCACGTCAGCAACGGCGTTGGGTGCGACGACGTGCAGCGCGCCCGATGGTCGGGCCGTTCCCAGACTCATGGGAGCTCCAGGCGGACACCGGTGCGCTCCGCATCGGTGGAGTCGACGAGCGCGTGGGTTGCCACGAGGTAGCCGTCGACGGCGGCCCGGTCCTGCCACGGCATCGCAGCAGTCCAACGCCAGGCGTACGCGAGCGTCCGCACGTAGAGGTCGCACCGTCCCTCGCGGGACAGGTTCCGGAGGGCGGTCTGGTACTCGTTGCGGAACACGATCGGGATCACCAGGCGCGCCTGGTCGACTGCTGTGAGCTCCGCGCACATCACAGCGCGCGCGACGCGGCCGTTGCCGTCGTCGTACGGGTGTACCTCGGAGATGAGGAACAGCTCGAAGACAGCGCGGGCGAAGCCGGGTTGCAGGTCGGCGAGTCGGTAGAAGCCTTCGATGAGCGTTCCCTCGATGAGGTTGGGCGCGACGAAGATGTACGACCCTGCCTGGTTCGGGCGCTCCTTGAACTGGCCCGGTCGCTTCTCAGGACGACCGCCCATGACGAGTCGGTGGCGGCGCTCGAGCAGCTCGAGCAGTTCCTCGACGGTGGCCGGTGTCGCCGCTCTTAGGTGCGCGTCGTGCACCGCTTCGAAGGTGCCGAGGACGTCGTGTGCGTCCTCGGCACGCTCGTCTGGAATCTCACCTGATTCGACGATGGCCTCGGCTTCCTCGACGGAGAACTCGGTGCCTTCGATGAAGTTGGAGAAGTACGCCTCGAAGAACGGCAGCGACGTCTGCGCTTCATCGGCGAGTGCTGGCAGCTCGACGGGAACGTCTGCGTCGGACGGGAGCGCGCCCAAGTAGCCGACGAGCTCATCGAAGCGTGCGACTCGGTCGGGGTCGTACTCGCGCCCCGCGGCGCGAGCCGCGAGAAGGCGTCCCGCCCCTGGCCGTGCCTCTCGGGTTCCCGCGACGGCGCCGATGATGTCCGCCACCGCCTCGCGTCGGTCCGTGACACCAAGCTCGTCGCACAGCTCGAGGGCACGGGCGCGCAGGGTGGCCAGCCAATCGTCCGGTCGGCGTTGCGCGGTCCGAACGACCCAGTCCTCGAGCTCGTCCCGGGAGAGGGTGCGTGCGGGGCGGCCGGCGCGTCCACGAGACACGGCGAGGTTGTCCACGAGCGTGCGGGCATCGGAGGTCAGGCGGAGGCCTTCGGGCCAGTTGCCGTCGTCATCGAGGGGACCGGGCCCGGGGCGGGGCGCCACGGTCAGGCCGGGCAGGGTGACGTCTTCCCTGCGCTCGTTGGAGATCACGGTCAGAACCCCGCCGGCTGGCATTCCGCCCTCCGCGGCGGACCGGTCGGCGATCACCGCGTCGTGCACGAGATAGGCGACGATCTTCCAACGGTTGCGGGCGATGAGCTCGGCGGGGTCCGCTCGGAGGTCGGCGGAGTAAAGACCCCGCGCCAGGCGCCGGATGCGGCCATCCTTCGTGGCGCGAGACAGTGTGGCGCCGCTCGCTGCGTCGCCGAAGAAGACCGATCCTGGCGTGGTCGGCCACGGAGTCACTGGTTGCCTGGCCATCGGATCTCGGAAGAAAAACCGCCAAGAAACACCTTAGTGAAAGAAACTCCGCTGAGAGCGGCATCTAGGCGCAAGTTTGGACTGTGAGAGCTGCCGGCTGACCAGCACGTACGGCGCCTCGATTGTCACAAGTCCTCGCGATGATCGACTCGCTGAACCTTGCGACTCTCCGCTTGCAGCGCAACGTCGCCGACCAGGCGGATGCACCGTCGCCGCGGTCGGGTGCCGCTGAGATGATGACTTTGAGCGCCGAGGAGTTGGGCCACTTCCTTGACTTCGTCGGCGACGACCGGCTCTATGGCGCATGGGTCCTTGGCTGCCACCACGGGGCTCCGCCGCGGCGAGGTCCTCGGACTGCGATGGAGCGACGTCGATCTGGACTCCGGCCGGCTAGCCGTGCGCCAGACGCTTGTCTCAGTCGCCTACGAGACCAAGTTCTCGACACCGAAGACCAACCGCGGCCGCCGATCGGTTTCGATCGACGCCACGACCGTCACAGCTCTTCGGTCTCATCGGAAGCGCCAGCTTCAGGATCGCCTGCGTGGGGTCCCGCGTATCAGGACTCCGGTCTCGTCGTCACACGCGAGAACGGCGCACTCGTCCACCCCGATCGGTTCACGCAGCTGTTCGACAAGCACGTCAAGAACTCAGGACTACCGCGCATCCGGCTTCACGACTTGCGGCACACCCACGCCTCGCTTGCCCTCGCGGCCGGTGTTCATCCAAAGGTCGTGAGCGAGCGGCTCGGCGACGCCACGGTTGCGTTCACGCTTGACGTCTACTCTCACGCCGTCCCGGCGCTGCAGCAGGAGGCGGCCGACCGCGTCGCCGCGCTCATCTTCAAGCCAGCTCGGTGACGACCGTGACGCCGGGTGCGTCACGGAAGACAGCATCGTGGGCGACAAGCGGGACGCTGAGCCAGCGGGCGGTCGCCGCGATCCACCGGTCCGCCTCGTGGTACTTCTGGCCCAGCGGGTGGCCCGACACCGAACACTCGTGACGTAGTGACACGTACTCGTCAAGGAGTCCGTCGCCCGCCCATACGATCTCCGCTGCGGCCAGCCGCACCTCAAGCCGTTGAAGGCGACGCTCCCCCCCAGCCAGCCAGCCGGGTTCCGTAGCGAAGCTCGGCGGCCGTAATGAATGAGATGACCAGGTCGTGGCCATCGACGTGACGTCCGTACGCGGCGACGACTGCGGCCCCCCGGTGAGTCAGCTCTGCGCCGAAGACGTTGGTGTCCACCACGACCGGCTCCCGGCCGGCCGCTCTCATGCCTCAGCGATAGCCCGAAGGAAGGCCTCTTCCTCTTCGTCAGTCAGGCCCTCGATGATCATCTCCTCGTAGGGCGGCAACGGCTTGGCGCGCCCCAAGACCTCTTCGCGAGTCGGCAGGCGACGCTCCTGAGATTCGTCAGCTGGTTGGGTCGACACGGCACCTTCCTGCTAGCCGAGGTCCACTGTACGCGCTGCCTGGGACGACGTTCCGAGGGTTGCAATGGTTGCAAAATGGTTGCAAGCCGGGGACGACGAAGGGGTGCCGCCGGAGCGACACCCCTTCTGACACGAAATAGTCCTTGAGCAGCAGGACTTCGGCGCGCGACAGCGGGTCGGCGCGCCAGCCCCGACCTCGAAAGCCTGGCAAAGGACGGAGTTAGGCGGCGGGGTTCTATGGGACGCGATGGCCGAGCTTCTCGAGTTGGTGAACGAGACGGCGGGTTTGAGCAGCGGTGTCGGAGCGCCGCTCAAACCAGTCGGCCCCGAGGTCTTGGAATACGGCGTTGTCTTCGGCGAGGACGTGCCAAACCATGACGACAAGGCTGTGGGCGCAGGCGAAGATGGCCTTGCCCTCGGCCTTGCGCCCGAAGCGGCGCTGGAAGCGGCGGAACTGAGCACCGAGGTAGCTGTCGTTCTTGCGGACACCCGCCCACGCCGCCTCGCACAGGGCTACGCGCAGAGCGGCGTTGCCCTTGCGGGCCCGGCCGCTGCGGCGCTTGCCGGCCGACTCGTGGTTGCCCGGGCACAACCCAGCCCATGACGCAAGGTGCGCGGCGGTGGGGAACCTGGTCATGTCGACGCCGATCTCAGCCACGACAACCTCGGCGGTGCGAATGCCCACGCCGGGGATGGTCATGAGCCGGAGCACCTGGTCAGCGAAAGGGGCGATCACCCCGTCCACCTCGGCGTCGAGGGCGTCGATCGAGGCGCCCAGGTGGTCAATGTGGGCCAGGTGCATTCTGATCATCAGGGCGTGGTGCTCGTCGAAGCGCCCGAGCAGGTCCAGGCGCAACTCGGGGATCCTCGGTCGCATGCGAGTCAGGGCCATGTCGGCCAGCACCTCGGGGTCGCGTTCACCGGCGACGAGGGCGTCGAGCATCCGGCGGCTGGCCTTGCCCAACCCGTCGGTGACGACGGAGTCGAGCTTGATCCCGGCATCCTCGAGCACCTTCTGAACTCGCTGAGTCTCCTTGGCCCGGTCCTCGACGAGCTTCTTGCGGTAGCGCGTCAGGTCCCGCAGCTGAGCGATAACCGGGGGCGGGACGAAGCTGCCCCGCAGCAGGCCGCACTCAGCCAACTGCGCCAACCAGGCGGCGTCGGAGACGTCGGACTTGCGGCCGGCAGGTTCTTGACGTGGTGAGCGTTGACCAGCATCAACTCCAGGCCCGGCGCTCCCTCCAGGATGTGCCAGGGCGGCCTTCCAGTAGACGCCGGTTGCCTCCATCACCGCCTGAGTCACCCCCTCGGCCACGAGCCAATCGCGCAAGCGCACCAGGTCTGCGGTGAACGTTCGGAACTCCTTGACCGTCTGGGAGCGCCCACCCTTACCGTCGGGTACCCGGACCGCGGCCATCACCGTGTCCTTGTGCACGTCCAGGCCAGCGACCCGGTCGATGATCACCTCCACGGCTATCCCCTCCTTGGTAGTCACGGGCGTGCCGCCCGGGGGACCTCGTGGTGATCAGAAGACTCTGACACTCGTGCTCGAAGCAACAATCCAGGATGCCTGCAGGGCCCCCGATACCAGTCTGACCTTCGGGCTCGACCTCAGCACCAAGAGGTGGCGGCGTTCCACGAGACGGCACAGCCTCTATTTCATCCCCCAAGGACCTGTTCAGCGGACCCTTCTGCGCCGACGACGTCTGCTCCAGTATGCACCCGGCGGCACCAGTATGTGGGGCTCGCAGTGACAAATCCGTGACAGTTCACGCCACGGTCCGATCAAGGAGGTGGCGGTTTCTTGGCCACCGACACGGGCAGGATCGAGAAGTGGACCTGGCCGTCGTCGTCGACAGCGACCACCCGCACGACTGCCTGGCCATGCCGATTGCCGGCGAGCAGCATCGAGCCGGCTCTGACGCGGGACGGGTCTCGGGCGTCGGCAAGCGTCGACCTGCCCAGACCCTCGTCATCCTGAGCATTGAGATCAGCAGTCAGGTCGATGTCGTGTTCCATGGCTTCTCTCCCCCAGGCGGGAAACGCGTGGCCCCGGACTGGCGAACTTGTCGGGTCAACTCATGCCTTGCCAGGGTTCGCCCTGTTGAGCCCCGCGACGCCGTCGAAAATCGAGTCCTCCGTGGCGAGTGGCAGCTGGGCGGCGATTGCGACGGCGGCCACCCACCGGTCGGCCTCGTGGTCCTTGGCTGCAAGGCCGTGACCGGTGCGTACAGCCCAACTCCGTAGGTCGACGTAGGCGTCGGTGACCTCAGCGAAAGGTGGCATGACGCCGGTACGGGCGATGAGTCGATCGAGCACGCCGCGCCGGCGCGCCCCCAGCCAGCGACCTCGGCTCCGAAGCGCATCTCGGCGACGACGGTGAACGGCAGGACCCACGCTGCTTGCTCGAGCGACGGCTGCCACCGTGTCTTGCGGGGGGAGTCGCGCCGCCCGAGCCAGGCACTGGCGATCATCGTGTCCACGACGACCGCCGGTGGCATCGGTCAGGCGTCCTCGAGGATCCCGAAGAACTCGTCCTCGTCCTCGGGGGTCAGGTCATCGATCGCGAAGCGACGAAGGTCCCCCATCGGCTCCACGCCCTGAAGCACGTCGGCGATCGTCATCGGCTGGCTTGCGCCGGTGTCGTCGTGGCTGGCGATGTTGTCCGACATGGCTCTCCTTCCGGTGACGTATGGAACCAGGGTACCGTTCGCTCGCGCCCGGAGGCCGATGATCGCGCCCCAGGCGCCGGGCGACCGTCACAGGCCAGGGTGCCGTACCAAAGGCTCGACAGCGCCGATGATGGAACCGTGAGCGACGAACGGGAGGCCGCGGATCGGGATGACCTCATGGCCGAGCTGCGACGGTTGCGGGACGAGAACGCCAGGTTGCGATCGGTGCTCGGCCTGGACGAGCGTCAGACGGGCGGTCACGCGGCCGCCTGGTCGCCCATGCTGGTGCCCGATAGTCAAGACTCACCTTCGGTTCTTCACAGCTCGTCGAGCGACTCGAAGCTCGCGCTGGCGGCCTCGCTGTTCGGTGCTCGCTCGGACGTCTACGCCATCCGGTGGGAGAACGCCTCGACTGGCAAGTCGGGCTGGTCCCCGGCAACCAAGGGCGGATGGGCCCGGCAACGTAACGCTCGCGACTACCTGCCGTTGACTGCCGACGTCTTCGCCTCGCACCTTCGAGGCAAGGCGACGATCGGGATCTACCCGCTGCTGCGGGGCGATACCTGCGCGCTGCTGGCGTGCGACTTCGACAAGGGAACCTGGGCCCTCGATGCCCTCGCGTTCCTCGACGCCTGCCATGCCAAAAGTGTCCCCGCGGTGCTCGAGCGTTCGCGATCTGGTAACGGCGGGCACGTCTGGGTGTTCTTCGACGGCCCGGTCGCGGCCGCCGGGGCCAGGGCGATGGGCGCAGCGCTGCTGCGCCAGGCGATGTCGCGACGGGCAGAGATCGACCTGGCGAGTTACGACCGGTTCTTCCCGTCGCAGGACTTCCTCCCCAAGGCAGGGTTCGGGAACCTCATCGCCCTCCCGTTGCAGGGCGAGTGCGTGCAGCGAGGCACGACGGTGTTTCTGGATCCCACGACCATGGAGCCCTGGCCGGACCAGTGGGCGTTCCTGTCCTCGGTTGCGCGGATGTCTCCGGCCGCGGTGACGGAGTTGTCGGCGTCGTTGCGGCCCATCGATGCGGGCCCGACCCTCAGCCTGGCCGACTTGGCTCGACAGGGTGGCCCGCCTCCGCCGCCGGTGATCCGGGCGCGGCTCGGGGCGATGCTGTCCATCGAGCGGGCCGGGCTTCCGCCGGCCGCGGTCGCGGCCCTCAAGCACCTGGGATCGATCCCCAATCCGGAGTTCTACGAGAAGCAGCGGATGCGCTTCTCGACGTGGAACACACCGCGGTTCATCTCCTGCTACCGCGAGGATCTCGAGTGGCTTCGCCTGCCGCGAGGACTCACCGAGCGCGTCACCGATGTGCTCGCCGGGCTCGGGAGCGCGCTCGACCTCACCGACGACCGCGTCGCCCCCGATCGGATCACCTTGGAGTTCACCGGAGAGCTGAGACCCCAACAAGCTGCCGCGGTCGCTGACCTCGTCGATCACGACCGCGGCGTATTGGTGGCTCCGCCCGGCGCCGGCAAGACGGTCATGGCCTGCGCGGTCATCGCCCACCACGGCACGCCGACCCTCGTCGTCGTCGACCGCAGGGAGCTGGTGGATCAATGGCGCTCACGCCTCGCCCAACATCTCGACCTCGACGCGAAGGAGGTCGGGCAGGTCGGTGGCGGCAAGGACAAACCGACGGGCATCGTCGATGTGGCCATGCTCCAGAGCCTGGCCAGACGCAACGCCCCCACCGTGTTCGATCGGTATGGCCTGGTCGTCGTCGACGAGTGCCACCACCTCCCCGCGGTCTCGTTCGCCGCGTGCGTGGAGCGGGCTCGGAGCCGCCGGTGGCTCGGCCTCACCGCCACCCCCTACCGGCGGGACAAGCTCGAAGCGATCATCGGGTTCCACTGCGGCCCGACCCGCCACGAGATCAAGCCCGGCGCCGTCGCGGGCGCCGAGCTCGTCCGACGGGAGCTCGTCGTGCATCGCACGAGCGCCGAGGTCAGCGAGGACGACGCCGCCCACATTCAGACCGTGTTCGCCGCCATCGTCGACGACGAGGTCCGGACCAAACAGATCTGCTCCGACGTGAAGGTTGCCGTCTCCAAAGGGCGGACGTGCCTCGTCCTGACCCAGCGAACCGATCACATCGAGGCGATTGTGGACGAACTCACCGGCCTCGATGTCAACCCTCTCGTGCTCAGAGGCGGACTTGGCAAGAAGGCGCGTGCTGATGTCAGCGATGCCATCGCCACACGGTCACCCGCCGAAGGCATCGTGCTCGTGGCGACCGGCTCGTACCTCGGCGAAGGCTTCGACTGGCCCGAGCTCGACACGCTGTTCCTCGCCTTCCCCCTCGCGTTCAAGGGCCGAGTGGTCCAGTACGTCGGCCGGCTCCTTCGCACCCACGAGGGCAAGCACCACGTCGAGCTCCATGACTACGTCGACAGCCGGATCCCCGTGCTCGAACGCATGCACGCGAAGCGACTCCCCGCTTACGCCACGCTCGGCTTCGACGTCCGCAAACTCCGGAGACGGCGCCCCACGCGCTCGGCCCCCGTCAGCGATCCCTCCGATCCGTTCTGACCCGATCCACCCAGATGCTCGTCGGGTTGGCGTCGAAGTCGTCAACGCTGTGCCATGACCTACATCGTGCAACGCAAGGACCGCTTTTACGTCGTCGCCTACGACGGCCTCGACCCCCTAACCGGCAAGGAACGCCGGCGGTGGCATCCCGTCGGCCGGGACCGCGCCGAGGCCGAGGCCATCGCGGCGCAAGTCGACAGCCAGCGAGTTCCCGCTCCGCCCGCCAGGGGCGGGCCGACGACCCTCGGCGAGTTCCTCGCGACGACGTGGCTACCGGCCAAGCGCCGCGACGTCCGAGCCACCACTGCGTACCGATACGCGTGGTTCGTCGAGCGCTACGTAAACCCGGTCATCGGCGACATCCCGCTGCGGCGCCTCCGCGCCGATCACCTCGACGCGTTCTACGAGTCGCTCGCCGCGACCGGCGGCCGCCACGGTGACGGTCTGGCGCCGAAGACGGTTCTCGAGGTGCACATGATCGTGCGGGCCGCTCTCGACCAGGCAGTCGAACGAGAGCTCGTCGGCCGCAACGTCGCGCACGGCAGCCGGGCGAGACGACGTCCGCCGACCAGAGCAGCAGCCCGCACGTGGAACCCCGGGGAGCTGCGAGTGTTCCTCGGTGCAGCTCGCGGCCACCGCCTCTATGTCGCGCTGCACCTCGCCGCGCATACGGGGATGCGCCGCGGCGAGATCGTCGGGCTCAAGTGGTCGGACCTCGACCGCCCGACGTCGCGGTTGTCGATCTCCCGGACGCTGCAGAACGTCGGTGGCCGACCCGTCGAGTTCGGCGTCAAGACCCGCACCAGCCGCCGCACCGTCGACCTCGACGAGCACACACTGCGCGAACTCGACCGCTGGCGTCGTCGCGTTCGTGACGAGGGCCTCCCGTACGGTCCGGATGACTGGATGTTCTGCAACATTGCCGGCCGGCTCCTCAATCCCGAGTCCGTGAGCCAGCTGTTCGACCGGATCGTGCGGCGCACCGAACTGTCGCGCATCCGATTTCACGACTTGCGGCACACCCATGCGTCACTGCTCGTGGCCGCCGGCGTACCGATCAAGGTCGTCAGCGAACGGCTCGGCCACGCCCATCCGGCGTTCACGATGCACACGTACCAGCACCTGCTCCCAGGCATGAGCGCGGCCGCAGCCGAGCAGTTCGCCGCGCTCGTCGGTACGTCGAGCCGGTAGACGTCTACCGGCCTCGTTGGCGCGAAGTCGCAGGTCAGCGCCTCGCGCAATCACAACCCGGTAGACGTCGCCGGTGACGCGACCCCCGAACGCGACGAAGCCCTGGCCCGGAAACCACGTCCTGACCAGGACTTCTGCCTTGGTGGCGGGGG
>JALZJC010000174.1 GCA_030859945.1 Actinomycetota bacterium
GGCCTGCCCTCTACGACATCACCGACGACTGGCTACTGGCCGAGTCAGCCAGTAGCCGGGAGCGAGCCCGTCTTCACCGGCGGGAAGACCTCCTGCTCCGGCAGGCTGACGCCGTCGTTGTCTGTTCGAGGGCCCTGGCTACCAGCCGGGGCCGCTCTCGTGACGTGGTTCTCATCCCGAATGCCGTCGACGTCGCGGAGTTCCGTCGTCCCCGACCGCGGCCTGACGACCTTCCCCCGGCCCCGACCGCTGTCTACGTGGGCACCCTCCACGCCGATCGGCTCGACGTCGACCTCTGCGTCGAGCTGGCGAGCAGGCGACCCGAGATCCACGTGGTGCTCATAGGTCCGAGTGCGCTCACCCGAGAGGCGGCGTTGCGGATGTCCGATCAGCCCAACCTCCGCCTTCTCGGGGCCCGTCCCTACAGCGAAATCCCCGCCTACCTCCAGCATGCCGACGTGATCGTGGTGCCGCACGACGACACTCCCATCACCGACTCGCTGGACCCGATCAAGGCCTACGAGTGCCAGGCCGTCGACACTGCCGTGGTCGCCACGCCGGCGGCTGGCTTCAGGGGCTTGGACGACGGCATTGTGGTCGCCCCCCGAGGGCAGTTCATCGATGCCGTCGCCAATGCGATATCAGGGCCGGGGCGTCGGGCAAGCACGCACAGCCTCCCCACTTGGCGGACGCGTGCCGAGCAGTTCGCGTCGGTACTCGCGACGCTCGATCAGCCCCTGCCCCGCCGCGCCCGAACCTGAGGCACCTGACGCCGGGCTTGGTCTCCGGTCTGGGCTTGACGGTGACGGCCGCTGCCACCTCCAGCGTCAGGCACTCTGCTGGAGGACGGCACCGAAGAGCCCGGTCAGCCGGTGGCCGACCGCCTCCCATGAGTGGGAGCCGGCTTGAGCCCGGGCCAGGCTGGTCAACCTTTCCCGTTCGCCTGCATCGGCGTCGATGTTGGCCAACGTGTTGCACCAGCTCTCGGGCTCGAGCGGTTGGTCAACATAGACAATGGCGTCGCCGCCCACTTCACGGATGGCCGGGATGTCGCTGGCCACGACGGGCGTACCTGCGTCCATGGCCTCGAGCGCCGGCAACCCGTAGCCTTCGTGCAGGCTGGGCAGGGCCACCGCAAGAGCATCCCTGTACAGGCGCGCCAGCTGATCAGGATCGACCCAGCCGAGGTGACGAACCCTGTCGCCGAGCCCGAGATCGGCTGTGAGGCTGTCGAGTGACCGTCGTTGCTCGGGCGTCGCTGGTCCGGCCAGTATCAGCGGCCACGGCAGCAACTTGTCCTTGACGGAGAAGGCCCGCACAAGGGTCGACACGTTCTTGTGCTTCAGCAGTGTCCCGACATAGAGGATGAAGGGGTCGTCACCCTCGGCGTTGCCCTCGGGCGGGGATGGGAGACGTCGTGGTGGCGCCGCACCGATGACCTCGCACTTGACGGGATCGACACCGGTGACGCCATGCAGCCCGATCAGGGTGGCGTTACTGAGGCACACGACCTTGGTCGCCGCTCGGCACGCTCGTCCGAGATCGAGCGCGAATCGAGCGCGCTTGGCCCTGGTGAAGAAGGCGGGGGCAACGAGGGGACCGACGTCGTAGACGACCAGGACGGACGGCACGTGCAGTGGCCTGATGGGGAGCTCGGGGAAGGGGACGAACACCAGGTCCGCGCTCGTGCGGCGTGCGAGGCTCGCCAGCCTCACCTCCCTCCACAGCGACCGCCAGATGAAATCCTGTGTCCGAGGGTGGCAGCCGAGAATCTCGAGACCTTCGATGGCGGCGAAATCGCCCGGCCTGCTCGTGGCCACGAAGAGGTCGATCTCCGGGTCCTGAGCGAGGGCGCCGACGGCGCCCAGAACGTAGCTACGGATGCCGCCGAGCCCACCCTTCACGATGGTGGCGTCGACGAGGATCCTCATACTTGTATGCCAGCGGTCCGGCCTGTGCGGTCGTACACCTCGACGAGCCGGTCGACGTGCAGATCGACATCGAAATAGCGACGGTGGACCTGTTGGAGGGCCTCTCCGTAGGAAGCGCGACGTTCGCCGACGGAAGCCAGCAACCGCAGCCGTTGGGCGCAGGCCTCGTGGTCGCCGGCGGGGAAAAGCCATGCCCCCGAGCACGCGCCGACGGTCTCCAGGTGAGCACCGCTCGCCGATGCCACCACGGGCAACCCGCCGGCCATGGCCTCGACGACGCTGAGCCCGAACGGTTCCGCCCGGGCCGTTGCCAGGAAGATGCCAGCTTCCCGGAAGAGATCGTCCAGGCTCTCCCGTGCACCGATGAAGCTCACCGAGGCGGCCACTCCCAGGTCGTCGGCGAGCTCACGCAGATGAGGGCCGAGCGACCCTCCCCCCGCGATCACGAGGCTCCAGCCCAAAGCCGGAAGGCCCGATGCAGCCCATGCCCGCAGGCCCACGGCCACGTCCTTCTCCTCCTCCAGGCGCTGGGCCATCAGGACCACGGGACGACGCTCGGGAGGGGCCGAGCTCGGGGGCACGCCGCTCGGCAGGAGGACCGATGGCCCGTCGATGGCGCCGGCCACGAAGCGGCTGATGGCGATCTGGCACGCGACCGCCCGGCGGATGACGACGGCTGCCAGTCTGCCTTGGACCGAGCTCCCCCGACGGGCCGCGAAGTGGCGCGTGGTGACGATCGGCGCCCGCACGAGCGGTGCTGTGACCACGGCAGCCAGCTCGGCCATCGACATGTGGGCGTGGACGAGGTCGAGCGGGCGGCAGCGCAGCAGTTGGCGTGCCGCCTGAGCCGTGGTTGCGGCGGGCAGGTGGACGATCCCGGCGTCCCCGAGCGCCTGCTGCATGCGGTGGCGGTTGCCGCCCACCACCACGACTTCCCAGCCCCGACGGGCCAGACCGGGAGCGGTGTAGGTGATGTACCGCTCCACTCCGGCGAAGGCATCGGAGCACACGACGTGCACCACCCGCCACCCACCAGGCGCTCGGCGCTCACGTGAGTCACGTGAGTCAGGTGAAACGGTCACGGAGCACCACGGCCAAGGGCGGCCGCGGCCTTCATGGGTCCCTGGACGTACAGCCCAGCCTGATGGAGGGCTCGGCGCCGCTCGTCGCCTCGGCGCCACCCTGCCCGAACCAGAGCGCCGACGAGGGAGGCCGCACGGGCGGAGGCCCAGCCCAGTCGCCCGTGCCACTTCCGAATGAGGGCTTCGAAGGACGAGTGGAACAACACCTCGCGGACCTCTGGATCGACGCTGCTGGCTCCCCCCGTGTGGTATGCGTGGATCTCCTCGCACACCTCTACCGTCCAGCCGCGGAGGTGAGCTCGCCACTGCCAGTCGGCCTCCTCGGCATAGAGGAAGAAGCGCTCATCGAAGCGCCCGACGTCGGCGAGGGCGGCACTCCGCAGGAGTAGGACCGAGCCGGCCAGGAAGCTCCGCCTCTCGACCAGTCGCCCGAGCCCGAGGGCGTCGGCCCATACGCCGGCGGGGGTGGGGAACGGCCATGCCACCCGCTGCTCGACCCCACCTGTCCACGGGTGTTGACGGGGTGCGACCGCGGCGAGGCGGTCGTTGCCCGGCGCCCGCAGGCGCGCCGCGAGGGCGTCCACGCCGTCCGCCTCCACCATGGCGTCAGGGTTGAGCAGTAGGACGTCATCCGGTCCCGAGCCGAGCAGATCCAGGGCGCGGTTGACAGCGGCGGCGAAGCCGAGGTTGCGCCCCGAGTCGACGTACTCCGCACCCGCCGCCGCGGCTGCCGCCGCGGAGCGAACGTCGCTCGAGTTGTCGATGACGAGCAGGCGGTACCGCCCTGAGAGGGGACGCAGGCAGCGCTCGAGGTCCTCAGGCTTTCCATAGGCGACGACCACGACAGAGACACCAGCTGGACTGGGGCCGCTCATGAGAGCACGGCGTCGTACAACGCCCTCTGACCTTCGGCCACGGCCTCCCAACTGAAGAGCCTCGAACGGGCGCGGCCTCGGCGGCCAAGCTCGTGACGGCGGGGGGGATCTCGAGTCAGTTCCCGTAGCGCTTGCCGTAAGGCAGCCACATCGCCGGGTGGGAAGAGCAGACCTCCGTCGGCCACCACCTCGGGAAGGGCGCCGGTAGCGCTGGCCACGACGGGAACCCCAGAGGCCATGGCCTCGACTGCCACACGGCAGAACTGCTCTTCCCAGCTCGGTGTGGGAAGCGAGGGGACCACCACCACATCGAACGTCCTGTACAACCCAACCAGTTCTTGCTGGGCCACATGCCCTCGGAATTCGACCCTGCCCTCGAGGTCGAGATCTTTCGCCTGGCCTTGGAGGAAACCCCGGTGCTCGCCCTCGCCAACGACCTGGAGCGACCAGTCGGGCTCCTCGGCCATGGCCTCGAGGATCACCTCGACTCCCTTGCGGGCCTCCAGACGGCCGACATAGCCGATCCGCAGCCCGCGTCGGCCGCTCGGGGTGTGATCAACGCCACCGGCCGTTCCGGGAGTGAACCGGTCCACGTCCACACCCAAGGGCAGTAGCGCCACCCGCCCACGGAAACCCTTGGCCCGCAGGATCCGACCTGCCTCCTCGTTGCAGACGTAGGCGCCGCTGGCCATGGCCAGGGCCATACGCTCCAGCATGCGAAAGGGCCAGGGGTAGCGCTTGAAGATGTTCTGGGCCGAGTAAAGCACCAGGGGCGCCGAGGGCTGAAGGAGCCGGCGCAGCAGTCCGATCTCGGCCGCTGCCAGGCTGCAAGGCTCCTCGTGAGCATCGACAACGTCCACCGGTCGGGCCCGGAGCACTCGCCAGATGGGACGTGGGTCGTAGACGAACAGGTTCGGATGCGAGCCCCAGGTCCGAGCGGCGACGACAGGGAACTCCTCGTCGCTGGCGTCGAGCTCCACGACCGCCCCACCCTCGTTCCAACGGGAGGCGCTGACGAGAACCAGATCGGCGCCCTGCCGCCGCAGGGCTCGGTCCCGTTCCCGCCATTCCCGGATGACGCCACTGCGGCTGATGTGCACCACTCTGGGACCCGGGCCTGCGCCATCTGGGCGTGACCGTCGCCCATCAGTCCAGCTTGGCGCCTCGACCATCACATCATGCCCCTTGGACATCATGGCAGACCCCTCACCCTGCGTGAGCAGTGGCCCCATGGCGGGCCCGGACGGCGTTGAGCCAGGTTACTGACGACCTCCTGGTTCGTAGGCAGCCAGCTCGTAGACCACCGCGGGGGCGTCGAAGGTCCAGAACCACGGCTTGAGCCCTCCGGCCAGGCCGCCGTAGTTGACGGTGCTCACGCTGACCCGCACGGCGGTGGCCACTCGGGGGGCGAAGGCCACCATCTGGCGGTGGGCGAAGAACTGGTCGCGCACCTGGCCCACGGTGGCCCAGTTGCCCCCCTGGTCCTGCACGGCCACGTCGTAGTTGCGAAGCCCGGGCACGATGCTTGCCACCGAGTGGGTGGACACC
>JALZJC010000001.1 GCA_030859945.1 Actinomycetota bacterium
GAAGTACGGGATGCAGACCATGGACATGTCCCTCGCGGCCCTGGTGAAGAGCGGCAGGGCGTCGATGGAGATGGCTCTCGAGAAGTGCGCCAACGAAGACGACATGCGCCGCCTCATCGGCGGGGCCCGATAGCGGCGGCAGGGAGAGGCGGCCATGGCCGACGTGTACACGTACCGGGTCCGGGACAAGCAGGGCAAGATCGTGGAGGGCACCCTCGAGTCCGACAGCACCAACCTGGTGGCCAACAAGCTGCGCCAGATGGGCTACGTGCCGCTCGCCATCGACAAGAAGGCCACGGGCGGGGTGCGCAAGGAGCTGCACCTCATGAAGCCCAAGGTGAAGCTCAAGGACATCGCCGTCTTCAGCCGCCAGTTCGCGGTGATGATCGACTCCGGGCTGTCCCTGCTGCGAGCCCTCACGATCCTCGAGGAGCAGACCGAGAACAAGGCTCTGGCCAAGGTGGTCACCGAGGTCAGGGCCGACGTGGAGAAGGGCTCAGCCCTGTCACAGGCGCTGGCCAAGCACCCGAAGTCCTTCAACCGCCTCTACGTGTCCATGGTGCGCGCCGGCGAGACCGGCGGCTCGCTGGACTCGGTTCTGGTCCAGCTGGCCGACACCATCGAGAAGCAGGTGGAGCTACGCCAGAAGATCAAGTCGGCCATGACCTATCCCGTGGCAGTGCTGTGCCTTGTGGTGCTCATCGTCACCGCGATGCTGATCTTCATCGTGCCCATGTTCAAGGACCTCTACGCCGACCTGGGCGGGACCCTGCCGTTGCCCACCCGCCTGCTGCTCCTGATCTCGAGCGTGCTGGTGAAGGCCATGCCCATCGTGATCCTGGCCGTGGTGGGGGCGGCGATCGCCTTCAGGAGGTGGATCGCCAGCGAGAAGGGCCGGGGCATCTGGGACGCCTTCAAGCTCAAGGTGCCGGTGTTCGGGAAGCTGGTCCAGCTGACCGCGCTGGCTCGGTTCTCACGCACGCTGGCGTCGCTGCTGCGAGCCGGTGTGCCGTTGCTGGAGTCGCTGGAGATCACCTCGGGCACGGTGGGCAACACGGTGGTCAGCAACGCCATCATCGACGTGCAGGACGGCGTGCGCCAGGGCGAGACCATGGCCGAGCGCCTGAAGAACCATGACGTCTACCCGTCCATGGTGGTGCAGATGATCTCGGTGGGCGAGGAGACCGGCGCCGTCGACACCATGCTGGACAAGATCGCGGCGTTCTACGAGCAGGAGATCGAGGCCACGGTGGACGCCCTCACGTCCCTGTTGGAGCCGGCGCTCATCGTGGTGCTGGGCGGCGCCGTGGGCGGCATGGTGATCTCCCTCTACATGCCCATGTTCAACATCATCAAGCTCATCCAGTAGCGCTGCTGCGCCGGGGGCCGGCGCCACTGCAGACGAGCGTTTGATCACTTCACCCCCCTCGACGGGGGTCGACTGATCAAACTGCGTCAGCGCCGAGGCTACTTTGGGACCATGGCGGTCCAGCCGGTGCGTCACCGCTTCACGGTGGGGGAGTACCACCAGATGGCGGAGGGTGGCGTCTTCACGGAGGACGACCGCGTGGAGCTCCTCGAGGGAGAGATAGTCGAGATGGTGCCCATCGGCAGCCGCCACGCGGCCTGCGTGACGAGGCTCAGCAGGTTCTTCTTCGAGCAAGTGGAGGGGAGGGCCGTGGTCTGGGTGCAGAACCCGGTCCGCCTCGGGCGGCATTCCGAGCCCCAGCCCGACGTGGCCCTGCTGCGCCCCAGCGTCGACGACTACGCCGGCGGCCACCCCGGCCCGGGCGACGTGCTGCTGCTGGTCGAGGTGGGTGAAACCACGCCAGCTTGGGACCGCGAGCACAAGCTGCCGCTGTACGCCTCGGCCGGCGTGAGGGAGGTGTGGCTCGTCGACCTCGCTGCCGGGACTGTGGAGGCGTATCACCGGCCGGAGGGTGGTGCCTATGGCGAGATCGAGCGGGTGGGGCCGGGTGAGACCCTGGGTCCCCGGGCCTTCCAGGATGTGTCCCTGGCCGTGAGCGACCTGCTGGCGTAGGAGCTCAGGCCGCCGGGGCCGCCTGCCTCGGGGGGCCCGGCCCGGGGTGGGGCGGTGGACCAGTGGCGCCCACCCGGGTCGGTGACCTCCAAGGTGGCGTCGGGCCTGAGCTTGGCCTGCCAGCCCGGTTGGTGCAGGCGGTGGTGGTGCCGGCTGCAGAGCAGAGCGAGGTTGGGGAGGCAGGTGGGGCCGTTCTCCACCACAGGGACCACGTGGTGCCCCTCGCACCAGGATGAGGGCCGGTCGCAGCCGGGAAAACGGCAGTGCTCGTCGCGCACCACCAGGGCATTCCACAGCGGTGCGGGGATGGTGCGGGTGGCGGTGCCGTAGTCGAGCACGGCCGAACGCCCGCTCATGACCAGGCGGTGCAGGACGCTGTCGCAGAGCAGGGCCTGCATGCTGGGCCCGTCGAGAGAAGATCCGCCCAGGACCCCGCCGGCCCTGCCTGCCTCCAGGTCCTCCAGATCGATCACCAGGTTGAGGTGGGGCCGGTGGCGACCGGCCGGGTGGTGGGTCTGGTGGTCCAGGAAGTAGCGGCACACGTCACCCAGGGCGTCGGCTCGCCGCTGGGAGGGCGTGCGGGCCGGCTCGCCCTCGGTGTCGGCGCTCTGGGCCAGCCGCAGGGCGGTGACCACCACCTCGCCGCCTTCGGGCTCCAAGATGGCGTCCAAGGCCCAAGTGCCGTCCAGGGTCTGGGACAGGTGGAGGGCCCGCCGGGGCTCGGCCGCCTCGGGCTCGTGGTGGAGGGCGCTGGCGTGGGCGCTCCAATGGGCCACGGCCCGGGCCGTGTCGGAGACCGACAGGCCAACCAGGCTGGGCACCAGCCCAGCCTCGTGCTCGGCGAAGAGATCGACCATGTTCGCCTTCACGCCGGCCACCACGGCATCCACCTGGCCCCCGCTCAGCTCACCCGCCTGCCACGCAGCCGCCGTGGCCGGTAGGCCTCGGAGGCGCTTGGCCCTGCTCGTGGCATGGGCCGCCTCCCGCTTGGTCATGCCGGCGTGGTGGCGCAGCCAGGCGGTCATGGAAGTAGCGGCATCGAGGTCCCACAGAGAAGCGGCGTCGAAGGCGCCGACGGCGGAGGCGATCCTGGCCTCGAGCCGATCGCGGAGGGCTACGGCGGCGGTGATGGCGGCGCCGTCGGCTGGGACCTCGAGCTCGTCGATCTCCTCCGCCAGCCCCTCGAACACGCTTCAATCGTACATGTGTTCGGTGCCCGCCGCAAGCACCAATCACTAGTGCCGCAAGGAATTCCGGCTACTCAAGGTCAGCCGGAACTTGGGGCTCAAGTCGTGCCCGTGGCCTGGCGATACAAGCGGTACGAGCAGGTGCTTCTGACAAAGGCAAACCCGTCGAGAGGCGGGGGCGCAAAGCCACGGGACCGTCCAAACACAAGGCGGTCAGCCGGGCTACCTGGAGGATGTCCCGTCAAGGCGGGGCGAGCCCGAAGGAGGGGGGCAAGGGCTCGTGTCCAAATCCATTGACCACATAAGGAGCCATCAACCCAATGCACCAAGCAATGAACAAGCTGCGAGACCGGCGCCGTGACGGCGAGGGGGGCTTCACCCTCATCGAGCTCATGGTCGTCGTGCTCATCATCGCCATCCTCCTGGCCATCGCCATCCCGACCTTCCTCGGCGC